>JAKCCC010000232.1 GCA_021838985.1 Planctomycetota bacterium | reverse complement strand
CGTCTGAAACACTTTCGTCGGATCGCCACGCGCTACGAAAAAACGGCTCGCAACTTCCTGGGGTTTATCCACCTGGCCTCAACCCTCTTCTGGCTGCAGAGCAACCTGAATGTCAACACGACCTAGTCCCGGCGTGCCACGACCTCCGGGCTAAGTAAGCAACGTCACCCCGCGCGCGGGGTTAAGCGGCCCAGCCAAGCCTTCTGGTCCGGACAGGAGCCGCGGCTTAAAGCTTGGTCGTATCGTCATGCGGGCGGGCGATCACACTGGTGGAAAGAATCTGGCCGAGCTTTCCCCCGGCGGCAGCGCCAGCTTCGATGGCCGCCTTGATTGCCGACACATCGCCGGTGAACGTAATCGCCACCATACCGTTGCCCACCCGATGTTGGCCGACGTATTGCACATTGGCGGCCTTAAGGGCGGCATCCGCGGCTTCCACCGCGGCGATTAGCCCCTTGGTTTCGATCATTCCGATCGCTTGCTGAGCCATAGGGAGTACTCCTTCTGAGAGGTTATCGGTTTTCAGTTATCGGTCATGGGTTTCAGGCCTATAGTAGGAGGCTCCAGGCTGTGCGCCAGCACCTGACCCCTGGCCCGTAAAACCTACGTCTTCCTCGCCAGTGCTTCTACCGTTTGCCGGGCGACAATCAATTCTTCATTCGTAGGCAACACCCACACCTGGACCCGGCTGCCGGACGCATCAATGCGCGCCTCACCCCGCGCGGAAGCATTCTTCACCGTATCCGGCGTTAACCCGGCGTAATCAAAATTCTTCAGAACCTCACCGCGCAGGCCCGCGGCGTGCTGGCCGATCCCGCCCGTGAACACCACCGCATCCGCTCCGTTAAGCACCGCCAGATAGGCTCCGATATATTGCCGCACCGCCTCTACAAATACCTCCAGCGCCAGCCGGGCCTGGGCATGTCCGGCCTCAGCGGCAGCCTGCACTTCGCGGCAATCAGAACTCACGCCGCTCAGGCCTAACAGGCCGCTCTCTTGGCCGAGCTTTTTCCAGATGGCGGGCCAATCCAAGCCGCTGTCGAGCAACTTCAGCAGGGCGAAGGTGTCGAAGTCGCCCACCCGGGAGGCTTGCGGCAAGCCGCTCTGGGCGGTCATGCCAAAACTATTGGCGACGCTTTGCCCATCTTGAATCGCGCAGATGCTGGAACTGCCGCCCAGATGACAGGAAACAATTTTGCGGGCCGTGGGAACCAACTCCTTCATCCGCATGGCGATGTAGCGGTGGGAAGCGCCATGAAAGCCATAGCGGCGAATCCCCAGTTTTTCCATCCATTCGTAGGGGATGGCATAGGCCTGGCGTTGCCGGGGGATGCTGCGATGGAACGCGGTTTCGAAGGCGGCCACCTGTGGCACGCCGGGCAAATGCCGGGCAAACGCCCGCATGGCCGCGATATAAGGCGGGTTATGCTGCGGGGCCACGGCGGCGAACTGCTGCATCACCGCCAGCACCCGCTCATCCACCCGCGCCACCTCCAAGGGGCCGCCATGGACCGCCTTAAATCCGATGGCCTGTACGGGAGCAGCGCCGCCTAAAAAGCCGCCCCTGCGGAGTCGATCCAGATGCAGTTGGATGGCGGCGTCGTGATCCGGCAGCGTGGTTTTACCCGATAGCTTTTCGCCCTGCGCCGGGGTGAAAGTCCAGGCGCCCCACGCCAGCCCGATGCGTTCAGCCGCCCCTTCCGCCAACACTTTTTCGCCCGCGGCCATCGCGAAGAGTTTATACTTGAAGCTGGTGCTTCCCAGATTGGCGACCAGAACATTCATGTCAGAAGTTTTCCACCAAACCTTCGGTGGGCCGGGCGATGACATGGGAAGCCACCAGTTCGCCGACCCGTTGGGCGGCGGCAGCGCCGGCTTCGACCGCCGCTTTCACCGAGCCGACATCGCCACGGACGATGACCGTGACATAGGCGCCCCCGATTTGAATGCTCTTGACCAGACTTACATTGGCGGCCTTGAGCATGGCGTCGGTGGCTTCGATAATACCGGTTTCACCACGGGTTTCGATTAATCCGAGTGCCTGCGACATAAGGGTATTCCTCGCTTCCTTTTCGTTATTCCGCGCGCTCCCGCGGCTGACAAAATATATCCCGCAACACCGTTGCCGCTCCTACGTCGAAAATGGCGGGTGGTGGCGGCAGAGGGGACACCACGCACCGGTCCAGCCCGATGCGTCGGGATATAGTCACGATGCCGACGCCATTATTCATCCTCTCTGCGTGCGGCAACACGCCCGGTTTATCCGCTCCCGCTCCGGAGCGATTGGGAACGGGACTCACCGTTATGGCACGGCCGAAAACTCATTTCCTGGCGGCTGAGGCCACGGCGCCGGCCGCTTTATTCTTGGGCAAGAGATTGGCCAGATCTTCATGGGGCCGGGCGATCACGTGCACCGCGAGCACCTCTCCGATCTTTCCGGCAGCGTCGGCGGCGGCGTCGACGGCCGATTTGACCGCTCCGACATCACCGGTGATGAAGGTGGTCACCATGCCGGAGCCGATCTTGTCCCAACCGACCATTTGCACGTTGGCCGCCTTCATCGCCGCATCGCTGGCTTCGATCAGCGCCACCAACCCTTTGGTTTCGACCATTCCCAAAGCCTGGGCCATAGGCCATCTCCTTATGAGCGTATCAATTCCACATGCGTGGCGGATTCCAGATCACACGCGTTGCCTTCATCGGTATCAATGTGCACTTCCAGGCGCACCTTCGGATGTTCGCGGACTCTTAAGTTCTCGAAGCACACCCCGCAGGGGCCGTGCACCCGCAGCTGCATCCCATCGCCATCCTTGACCGCATAATGGGCCAAGTCATCCGGGTGCATGTGCACATGCCGCATCGCCCGGATGACGCCTTGCCGCAGGTTCAGCGCGCCGTGTGGCCCCACCACCACGATTCCCGGCGTATCGTGGTGATCGCCGCTTATGCGCAACGGCAGTTCCATACCCAGAAAGATGCCGTCCGTATAGCTTAACTCCACCTGCGAGTATTTGCGAATCGGCCCCAGGATGCGCACATTGGGAAGCAGGCGCTGGCGCGGACCAATGAGATTTACCACCTGTTCGCTGGCGAATTCCCCTTCCTGATAAAGGTCTTTCAATTTGGTCAGTTCCGCGCCGGGGCCGAACAGGATCGCCAGATCCTCCGCCCGGACATGCATATGGCGGGCCGATACATTCACCACCAACGGATTGGGTCCGCCATTATGGCGCACCGGTTTGATGATCCGCCCTTCCGCGGCGAGCTGCCCCCGCAGCGCTTCGCGCACCAGTTTTTCGACCAACTTGCGATCCAACGCCATAGCGCCCATTTTCCAGTTAACCCGGATTTTTCACCACGTAAACCCCAGTGCGGGTCGCCATGGCGACTAAACTACGCCGACAACTAAAAATATCTAGCCCTCGCGTCGCAGAATCGCCAGCGTGACCTCGGCCGGGGGTAACGCTCCGCCGAACATCGCAATCCTTGCGACGAAAAAAAACTGCGCGTCGCGCCAAGCACCACGCAGGTTGTGATACAGAGAACAGTAGAGATAACGGAAAAATAAAGAGAGACAAAAACTTCAGCTCCAAATCCTGACGGCCATCGGAAGCGCACGTGAAGAGCTTATAAAACCGCCGTGAATACTTTTTTGCTTTCAATAATCTTCGTGCACCCGGTGTCCTCTGTATCCCCATCGCTTTTGCTCTATATAGGTAACCCATACTAGACTTTTTTGCAATATAATAACGCCATGAATGCCTCCTCCGCGATACGGGTCTTGCTCCTGCGGGTCGCGGGAACCAATTGCGACCGCGAATTGGCCCGCGCCTTTGAACTGGCCGGTGCTGGCGTGGTTACGCTGCATATCAACCGTCTGCTGGCGGATCCGGGGCAGCTGGCCGGCTATCAGATTTTCGCCATCCCAGGCGGATTTTCCTATGGCGATGACATCTCCAGCGGCAAAATTCTCGCCAATCAACTGATCCACCATTTAGGTGTTCCGCTGCGGCGCTGGATTCAGGATGGCAAGTTGATTCTCGGCATCTGCAACGGCTTTCAGGCGCTGGTGAAAGCGGGCCTGCTGCCGGGATCGATGCCCCAGTTACCCCAGGCGGACCGCCAGCCGGTGACCCTGACCCATAACCGCCAAGAGCGCTTTGAGGACCGCTGGATTCGCCTGCGATCCTACAGCCGCATCTGCCCGTGGATTCCGGCGGGTGAAACTTTGCAGCTTCCCGTGGCCCATGGCGAGGGCCGCTTCGTGGTCCGGGACGCGGCCGTACTCGAGGCGCTGCGGCAAAATGATCAAATTGTGTTTCGGTACGTCACCGGCGAAGGCCAGGCGACGGTTAATTTCCCCGAAAATCCCAATGGCAGCGTTGACGCCATCGCGGGGATCTGCGATGGCACCGGTCGGGTGTTGGGCATGATGCCGCACCCCGAGCGCTTTGTTGCCCCACACCAACATCCCGCCTGGACGCGGCAAAGCAAACTGCCCCAGCCCGACGGCCTGGCCTTATTCGAAAACGCGGTGCGTTTTGTCCGCGCCCAAATGACGGTTACGATAGGTGCAACTGCATCGACCGCGGAGGACCCAGCGCGGCGTAGCTGCAGCGAAAA
>JAKCCC010000231.1 GCA_021838985.1 Planctomycetota bacterium | reverse complement strand
ATCATCTCCACGCGCAAGTGCTTATCGGTGCTGCCGTCCAAAATCACTTCAATTTCTTTGATGCGATCGTAATACTTTAAAAGTTTCGAGGCCTTTTCTTCGGCGTGCTTGCGGATGGCCGGAGTCACTTCCAGATGCCGGCCCGTCACGGTAATGATCACGCTGGCCACTCCTTCTGAATCGTACTTGCCCCGGGCCATCCGCGCCGGGCGTCGGCCACGCCCCAGCGGTTCACCCGGACATTAAATTAGCCCAGCGCCGCGCCAGCGTCAACACGACCACCAGGATGAAGACGGCGTCTGCCATCTGCAATTACACGGATCCTACGGATTTTATCCGGGTCTGGGTGTGCTTTCCGCCTTGGCGGGTAAACCGCGGGGCCTTTTCCGGTCAGGGTCAGGAGCGGCGGCCGTCGGCGCGCGGAACCGGGCCGGGCGCAGGGCCACTGGTGGGCGCCGGGACGGTGGTGGGCGGTGTGGGCAGCGGAGTTGCAGTGGCAGCAGTTGCCGGTGGGGCCGGCGCGACGCGTTGAAAGATCAGGCCCAGTTGAACGCGGCGATCACCAGCCAGGCGAACAGCACCAGATACAGTCCAATGCCGACCGGGGTGGGAATCATCACCATCAGCAGCGCCAAAATCACAAACAGCCCCGTCATCGCGTAAATCGTCAGAACGGTTCGGGGCACGGAGTAGCCGCGCCGCAGCAAAAAATGATGGAAGTGGCGGGCGTCGGGGGAAAATATCGGCTGGCGGTTGAACTTTCTGCGCACGATGGCCAACAAAGTATCCAGCAGGGGCATGGAAAAAATGACGATGCCGGCGAGAAACCAGCGCAGGATTCCTTCATCGCCGAACAGGATCATCATCGCTCCACAGAGGTATCCCAGGAACATGCTTCCCGTATCACCCATGAAGATGCGGGCAGGGTTAAAATTGAATGGCAAGAAACCGAGTACAGCGCCCAGCAACGCCAGACTTAACGTGATACGCGTGGAATCCAATGAAACCATGTCCACCGCGGTGGCGCCCGCCGCCAGCGCGAGCGCCAGCAGCAGGTAACCTAAGGCCATAATGCCGGTGACCCCGCCACAGAGGCCGTCCAGACCATCGAGCAGGTTCAGGGCATTGCTGGCGCCCATGACAATGAACACCACCACCGCGGCGCTGAAGATGCCGGCGAACGTGCCATACCACGCAGGGTCCAGCGTCTGCAGTGGGGCCAGCCAACCGTGTCTTTCCAACGGATAAATCAGCATATTGGCCAGGTCCAGGCGTATGATGAAGAAGCCATGGCGGTTGACGGTGAAGAAAAACAACGTCGCGGCGCCAAACAATTGGGCGAAAAGTTTCAGCCGGGGCACGAGCTTGTAGACGTCATCGAGCAGACCGAACAGCATGATGATCCCGGCGCCGGCGATGACCCCCGGCGCGGTTTCCAAGCCGGTCAGAAGCATCCTGTTGCGCCCCGGCGCCGGGATGGTCGCCGCGATCAGGATGCCGGCCAGCCAGCCTAAGAATATCGCCACACCGCCCAAATAAGCGATCGGATGTTTATGGGCTTTGCGCCCCCGGTCGGGCTCATCGATCACGCCATGCGCCAGGGCCAGACGACGCATCAGCGGCGTCAGGACCAGCGTGACCCCGAAGGAGACGTAAAATACCGGCATATATGGCACGAGTGCCGTGAAGAACCGGGTGGGGATGATTGGGGCAAGCCCAGACATTGGCGGTCCCTGGCTGGAGCGGGCGCGGATTTGTGGTCAAGACCAGCGGTGGGACACCGCGCCTACGCTGGTTGTGACAACTATGGCCACGCCCCTGTGAAGAAGCCCGCGACGTCGACGGATAGGGGCAACGAAGAGGTTAGTGTACAATAGTAAGGGCGGTGTTGGCAAACCGGATTTTTGCAACCCGGCGCGTATTCGGGCGTTCTAACCAATGACGACGTCGGATGGCAAAATGGCCGTGGAGGCAGCACCCAACGAGGCGTTTGAAACCGCGGTCAACGCCAATATCAGCCGGCTGCTCGCCTTGGCCCGAGCCATGCTGGGCGCCGGGATGCGTGACGCCCACCAGGCCGAAGACCTGGTCCAGGATGCGCTGCTGAATTTATTCCGCCACCGACGAGAATATGATTGGTCGGACGGCGGGTGGGCGTTGATGGCCAAGGCGGTCACCCGCCGGGTTATCAGTTGTCGGCGGCGCAAGGTCGGGCAATCTTTGGACGGCGACCTCGCGCTGTATGAAAGCTTAGGGACGGACAACGATCCAGCCGAAGGCCCGATTACCGCGGAAACAGCGGCCTACCTGCGCCGCCAAATGGAGGCCCTGCCGGATCCCTGGCGTGAGGTGCTGGTGTTGAGGGAGCAGCAGAACTTCAGTTACCGCCAGATCGCCGAGACGCTCCGGGTCACGGAATCCCAGGTCAAAACCTGGCTGTTTCGCAGCCGCGCCCGGCTGGCTCAGGCTTGGCGAGAGCATACGGAAGGCGAACCGAGGGAGGCCCCGCCCATGGCGAAAGGGCATCAGGGTCAATTCCCGTAAGCCCGGCCCACGGACCGAGGCCCGGAGAACGAGGTGTACGATGCGTGCGATGAGCGATCAGCTTTTGGAAGAGTATCTGGACGGTGAGCTGACCGGCGATGAACTCCAGCGGGTGGAAGCACTCGCCGCCGCGGATAGCGCCGTGGCGGCGCGGCTGACGGCGTTGCGGCGAATGCGCCAACACCGCCGCGCGGCGTTGGATACCTACCGCCCCAGCGCGGCCGAGTCGGCCGCGTTGGCGCGCCTGGCGTTGGAGCGAAGCTATATCGCCGAGTATGCTCCGCTGGCGACGCTCGGGGGACAGTCGCGGCGCTGGCTCAAATGGGCGGCGGGAATTGCCGCATGTCTGCTGATCAGCGCGGGAAGTTTTCTGGTTGGCAATCGCCTGCGCTCGCCCACTGGGGCCGAGGCGCTGCGCACCGGCTATACCGTCAATATTGAATCGCCGGACGGTCAAACCCTCAGCCAAACCTTCGCCACCTACCGGCAGGCGCAGCGTTTTGTGCAGACGTACCAGGTGGATCAGGCGACCGGCGGATCGGTCTCCATGAACCCCCCGGCGGCGCAGGCGGCTTCGGGAGTTTTCTAGGCTTATGGTGATGTGTCAGCGCGGCGGCTCTGGCCCGGTCTTTCCGACCCGGGCGGGGCCTGAACGCCGCGAAAAGTTCTATATAGCTTCCGGTGAACAGGGAGGCGCAAGAGCTAAACATGGGGCGTTGCCGCACCCAGCGAGGGTGAAAACGGCAACCACGGATTACGCGGATTCCACCGATTTTATCCGTGTCATCGGTGGGATCCCCGCCGCGGCGGGTAAACGGTGGCTCCTTCCCCGTTATTTTCGAAGCAGTGCCGCCGCAAAATATGGAGCCAACGCCCCCGGGTCTAGCGTCCGCGGTGACCTTCCCGTGCACCGTTTTCAGGCCCGGCGTTTTCTAGCGTGGATCGGTCTGGCGGCCTTGCTGATGGCGGGCGCCGCCCCCGGCGCGGCGGCGTCGCCGCGGCTAGCCGCGGACCCCGGCCCGGGAGGCTGGCTGGCTTCGCCCGCCGCGCCCAGCCGGGCCGGTGCCGCCGCGAAGAGGGCCGTACCACGACGGCGCTACCCCTGCTCCGCTCCGCGCCTTCTGCGGCGTTTAAACCGCGAGTCCGAGGCCTTTTACCGTCGCCTGCGCCGGTGCCTGGTATGGGTACGACTGGATACCAACCCTATGCATTGGCTGCCCGCGAATATGCGGGGGGGCTTTCGGCAATGGATGCAACATTGGGTAATCCAGCACGACTTCCGTGCGCGGCGTCCCCGGCCACCCGGGCCAGCCGGCCACGCCGCCGTCATCACCATTATTCCGCGCCGACGCGCGGCGACGCACCCACCGAGCCTGACTCCGTATGAGCGGCAACGGTTGGATTGGTTCTTAAACAATCCCCATGCGGAAACGTTCCTACTGCAGCGCTATCTCTGGTCTGAGCATCCCTGGCAGCATCCCCACCTTCGGCCCGTGTTGCGGCTGGTGCGGCAGCGGATGGACCTGCTGCGGATGGGCGTGGATCGCCAGGTGCTCGGATTGGTGGTGCATTCGGGCCGGCGCGTGTTTACTCCAATATTATTGGGCCTGCCCGGCGCGCCCCGCGCCGTCACCATCATCACCGCGGACGGCGCTAAAAGGCGGGCCGCGGTACTCGGCGAGGATTATTCCCGTGGTCTGACCGTATTGAAACTGCCGGTGACGGCGGACCCGGCCAGTACGACTCTGGCGGTGAACCTGCCGCGCCCGGCGGAACTACTCGTGGCGCTGCAGGTGGCTTCACCCGCGCTGCAATGGACGATGCCGCTGGGCCGTGCGGCCCTGCGTCCTGGTCGTGGCGCCTTGCCGTGGTTCCGACTCACCGGTGGGCAATATGTTCTCTTTTTTAATTTGCGGGGACAGTTGGCGGCGCTGGCGAATGGACCGTCGGCGATAGGAGTCTGCCGCCGCACGGAATGGCTTACCGCCTTCATCCGTTCCGGTCAGGTTCCCCAGTGGAGGCTGGGGTTGCGTTACGTCATGGTGCCGCCGGATTCACCGCTGCGCCGGCAGATTCCCG
>JAKCCC010000230.1 GCA_021838985.1 Planctomycetota bacterium | reverse complement strand
GTTTTCCTATGCCGGGGACTGCTTTACGGGCGCACCGACCGCGGCCGGCTGGCAATTGGTCAGTGACTGCCAATACTACGTGTCGCGCCACGTGCTGACACGTTACCACGCCAACTGGGATACCTTCCGCTATGCGATTTACAGCGAGGGCCACTGGAACGGCGAGCAGGGTGTTGGGTACATGGCCCTCTATGACCACTTGGCCGATGGGATCATGCGCGCCTATGAAGAGGTGCTGGACGCCCGGGGGGCCGACTATCAGAAGGTAATCATCGGCCTGGCCGGAGTCCAGCTGGCCTGGGGCATGGAGTCAACGGTACGTGCCGTTGCCGCGCACGCCCTGCCGGCGCCCCTGGAGCAGATCTTTCCCCCCACTGCGCCGGGCGACTCAAGCTTTGGTGATAAATTGCCGCTGCAGCCGGTCGGCAGCAATCCCTTGTATTACTTCACGCGCGAGGAGCGCCGGCGGTTTTACGCCGCCCAGTGGCAATACAACGCCTGTTTTCTGGACGCTCAGGGTAAGCCCCGGGTCGGACCCACCGACTGGAACGAGCAGGGGCGGCTGACTTCGCGGGCGGTGGCCCGCCTCCAGGCCGAAGGCTGGCCACACAGCCGCTGGTTGCTGGAAAACACCCGTTTCGGCAAAGGCTCTCCGTTCCGTCAGGTTTCCGTGGAGGGCTACGGACTGACGGCGGCGCAATTGGCGGATTGCAATCTCCTGGTAAAGGAAATGCTGGCCCAACTCGATGCGAATTTGCGCCAGGCTTGCTCCGACCCATACGTGCGCAGCTACCTGCACGGCCATGCCCTCAGTCCCGCCGCGAACGCGTTGTTTTCCTGGTCTGTCCACGGCTCGAATCCCCTGGGGCGGCCTTTCCAAGGGACCGGCTACTGGCCGAGCTATTTTGCCGAAGTCCTGCGCCGCGTTGTGGCCGAGACCGGCCGGCATCCGCCCGGCCTGTATAACCACGGCCTCTTCACCTTTGATAATTTCATCTGCCCCGACCGGAACAACAGCGGCACCAACAGTGACGTGGCCACCTTCACGCCCGACACCGGCGTCAAACCCCGGTGGACCACGCTGGGCGGCCGGCGCCTGGAATCGGTCCCCGATCAACTGGGTTGGGTGAAACTCGGACCAAGCCGCCGCATCGAAGTGGTTCAGAACCAGGTGGCCATAGCCAAGGATATCCGGCATCTGATCCGCTTCATCGGCATGATGACCAAGCGGCTCGCCGCGTTGCCTGCGCACGAAGGGGAGGGCCATGTGATCAGTGGGCTCATGTCCAAGTATTGCGATCGCCCAGGGGCGGTTTATGAAACGGGCAACAATCCGGGGGATGAGCACCGCGGCTGGGTGCTGCTCTATGATCACGCCGTCGGCGACTTGGAGTCGCAGCAGCGCGGCGCTGTGCCGGTGATCCTGCGCGTGCGTAATCTACCGGTCCATGTTCAATCCGCCCGTGTGACGATTTACCGGCTGGATCGGGATCACGGCTCGCTGTTCCCGGTGACCGAACGCATCGCGCCGGACCATGGACCTGTCTACTCGGCGCAGGAAATAGCCGACCTTCGCGCAGCGGCCGCCCTGGCGAAGGATGAAGAGTTTGCCGGTCAGGGTCAGCCCAGGGCCCTGACCTCCGGCGGCTTGAACCTGTCGCTGAAGCTGACCACCAATTGCGTGCTGTTCGTCGAACTCGATTGGGGCGCGTAAGCCCGACCTTGGCCATTGTCGGAGGCGCCGAAAAGTATGATTTCAGGGGCCGCTTAAAGTTCTGTGGAGTGTGTGGACACCCGCAGAAAATACGCGGTGCGAACAAACGCGCGCCGAAGGCGCGATTTCCGAAGAATTCGACCATTTACGCATCCGAAAAATATGGCAAAAGCGGCAGCCAAGTGGGAACGCAGAATGAATCTTGAGGATCGCTGGCGACGCGGGGTGGCCCCCTCCCGCCGCAGGTCGAAGATCCGCCTCGGGGGACACCGCCCGAAGTGTTGTGGCGGGTCCGCTGGTTCGACGGCCCAGCGGAGTGGTCCACCGTAGCGCATCTCCGGTTTGCCACGGATTCATTCCGCGTTTCTACTTAAGGGCGGCGCGACGCTGCTTGTACCATTGGTTGCCACCGTTGCCGCGGAATTCAGTCACGCCCCACCTGCGGGCCGGACTAATCCCAAGCGTCCGGCCATCACCTGCCGCCGGCGCGTTCCAACGGGGCGGCGATGATGGCGTCGAGGTCGGCCATGCGTTGGCCTTGATCGGTACGCAGGTCAGCGATGGTTTGCCGCGTGTCCAGAAGCATATGCTCGGTTTCCAGTTGACTTTCCACACCTCCGCGGCCCTGCTGATAATCCGCCCGGTCCAACGCGGCAATCTCTTTCAGCCGCGGCTGAATCTGTTGCGCGAACAGGATGAGCTGGCGGTGATCATTCCGCAGGGCAATCAGGTCGATCAGCAGCCGGGCGGCCAAGTTGACTTTCTCCCGGCGCAGCGCGGCCTGTATGGCCCGAAGCTGATTTTGGGTCTGGGCGATGGAGGCGTTAATGGCCTGATAACGCAGCCATGGCGCCACCAGATCGCCGGTGAAGTTCTGTACGGCGCCGTTGAGGGAGGTGGAAAAGCCCAGGTCAAAATTGGGAAGGTATTGCATCTTGGCGCGGTGGATGTCCAGACGGCCAGCGGAAACCAAGCGGCGAAGACCGCGTAAGGCTGGATTACGCCGCATGGCCAGGGTCAAAAATCCACGCTCGCTTAAGGCTGGACTGCGCGTAACAGGGATCGTGCAGGGCGGGGTCAGAGGCGCCGCGGCGGGGCGCCCCAGCAGGGCGTTGAGGCCGGCCAATTCGAACTTTAGTTGATGGACGAACTGTACAATTTCCACGCGGTGATTGTCAATACGATTTTGCAGTGCCAACAGCTGCCGCGGTGGCTGGCCGCCGGCGCCGACGCCGGCGCGAAGCAAGGCTGCCTCCGTTTCCAGGAGCCGTTTCATGGCTCTGGTTAGCCGGAGCTGTACGGCGGTGTTGGCGTAGTCATACCAGGCGGAAAGCACCGCGCGTCGCACTGCGAAGATTTTGGCGCGGTACCGCCAGCCCGCGGCACGGGCGGCCTGCAGCGCGGCGCGGGCCTGGACCGACAATTTCGACGGCCAACGAATGTTGTATATCGTGTCGCCGGCGCCCAGAATGGTGTTGGCCAGCGCGGCCTGACCGTTCTGAAGGGTCGTACCGGCGGTAAGCATCAACGTGGCCGCCTGCATACCGGCTTGGGGAATTTCCTCAATAGCCGCCCGCCATTTCCAATACGCCTCTTCCACTCCGGGGTTATGGAGCACCGCATACTCAACGAGTTGCGGTGCGGTGGCGTTCAACGGCAGCGGTCGTAAGTGACGCTGGGCATATGGCTTTTGGAAGGGCTTGCCCGCCGCCGCGGCCTGCCGCCGCAAAGCCTGTTCCCCGGCGGGGTGGACGGTGCAGGCCGGCAGCAGGACCAGCAGCAAGCCCACCAGGCCCATCAGGATATAAGGCACTTCGGCGGCCACGCTGAAGACACGAAGGCGCGAAGACGTGATGGGGTGCGGCCAGATTTTGTGGGTGGGGGCACCCGAGGCGGCGCTGCACTCTGTCCCGGTCCGCGCGGAGGCGGAGCGGTTCAGTTGCCCCGGCGAGCTCCAGCGAACTTGTGCTAAGCCGCAAGCGGCCGGGCCGCGGAGGCCGTGGTTGGACGGCGCCCCGGCTTTGCCACAAATTATGGCCAAGCCCGACACGAAATAGCGTCCTGGGGAAATAGCACGGGGACGGCGGCGGACGATATTGTGGCCGTGGAGCTTGCTCATGGTTGACCCTCTTTCCCGCGGCTGGGGTTACCTCCGGCCAGCGCGGCCATCTTGGGTTGGCGCTGGACCTGATAATTCATGGCGACCAGATAAAGCGCCGGCAGCACCAGCAGCTCCAGCACAAAGGCGCTCACCAGTCCGCCGATCATCGGAACCGCCAGGTGCCGCATGATATCGGCGCCGGCTCCCTGCACCCACAGCAGCGGCATCAGACCGGTCAGCGCCGCGGCCACGGTCATGGTCTGCGGCCGAATGCGGCGCACTGTGCCGGAATAGACCGCGTCGTAGCAGTCACCCCTGGTATTCAGGCGTCCCTCGCGCCTCGCCGTGGCGAAACTGACATCCAGATAAACCAGCAATACGACCCCCATTTCCACGGCCAGGCCGGCCAGGGCGATCATGCCCACCCACACGGCCACGGACATATGGTAGTGCAGGAAGTATAAGGCCCAGACGGCCCCGACCAGCCCGAAGGGCACGGTCAGCAGGACGGCCAGCACGCGCGCCACACTTCGGGTGGCCACGAATAGCAACATGAAAATGACCCCCAGCACCAGCGGAACGATCAGCTTAAGACGTGCGTTGGCCAGTTCGATTTGCTTGTATTGGCCGAGCCAGGCATAGGTATAACCCGACGGCAACACGACCTGACGCTGAATCGCACGGCTGGCGCGTTGGACATATCCAACGGTATTGGTGTCGGATATGGTCAAGTTGATGTAATTCACCGTCAGCGCATCCTGGCTGTCGATTTCCGGCGGGCCGGGGGAATAGCGAAGGTTGGCGACCATGCCCAGCGTGATGTCATGTCCGTTGGGGG
>JAKCCC010000229.1 GCA_021838985.1 Planctomycetota bacterium | reverse complement strand
AGGCCAGAAATCTATCGGGGCCGGCAGGAGTTATCGTTTGGATGTTGGCCGGCGGTAAAACTATTCTGGTGAGCAATGGAAAATGGCGGGCCAACGAGCAGCCGCCCCATGGCGCCAGTTGGCGGACGGTCCCGTTTAACGATTCCGGCTGGAAGCATGCGGCGGTTCAGGCAAAATATGGGCAGGGTCCGTGGGGCTGGCGACTCCATCCGTGGCCGATCACCGGCACTCCATACTTAGCCCATCTGCGACTTGTTCCAGTGCGGATAAACATTATCCATGGCCGCCGGGCGTTCGATGGTGTCGAGACACTGCTGAAACCGGGGGACTGCCGGCTGCGGGTTCGCCCGGCAACGGCCGGTCACGCCCCTCCGGAGATGCTGCTGGATTTCGGCCGGGAAGTGGCCGGTCGAATTCAGGTGCGCGGCCAAGGCGGAACTCTCTTAATTCATACCGGCGAATCACCGGGGGAAGCGCTGAATCCATGGGCGGAAGCGGGTGATGGTCCGTGGGCGAACGTTCAGCGCCTGGGCCTTTCGGCAGGTGCGGTGGAATCAACGCCGGACGCCGGATTCCGTTATGTGGCGATCAAATTTCTTGGTTCCACACCGATATCCCTGGACCGCCTGCGACTTGATTTCATTTATTATCCCGTGGTCTATCGCGGTTCCTTCAGCTGTTCGGATTCGCTCTTGACGAAAATCTGGTACACGGGCGCGTATACCGTTCATTTGTGCATGCAGCAGGATATCTGGGACGCTCCTAAACGTGATCGGGGTATGTGGATGGGGGATCTGCAGGTAGAAGGAGACGTTATTAATGATGTGTTCCTGGACCGCTTTCTCATGGTGCGCACCTTGACCGCCCTGCGCGCCGACGCCCAGGGCGGGCCGGCGGCAAGCGCCATGCCTGTCAATTACGTCAATGGAATCGTTGGCTATTCAAATGCCTGGATCTGCGCGCTCTGGGATTTTTATCTGCACACCGGTGATCGCTCGTATATCCGTGGCCAATTACCGCTGCTGCTTTCGATGCTTCGCTACATGCGCCGGGGATTTAACCACAAAGGCGTGTTTACCAATAAATGGAACCACTGGTGTTTCTGCGATTGGGCGCCGCACTTGGGTGACAACTCCGGGGACACGCCACAGGAACGTGTCGCCACCGACTTGTACACGTGCCTGGCGATCCACCGGGCCATTGAGCTGCTGCGGATGTTGGGGGATCATGCCGAGGCCGCGCGTTATGAGCACTGGCGTCACCGGATCGTGGCGTCGGCGCGGAGATATCTCGCCGCTCCAGAAACGCATATCTTTACCAACATACGCCAGGTAAATGCCATGGCGATTTATTCCGGCGTGGCGGACAGGCAGGAGCGGCGGGCCATTTTTCGGCGCATACTTGCGCCGGGCCGTGCGTCCTGGAAACAGGTAGCCACGCCCTATTACAACTATTTTGTGCTTTGGGCTTTAGCGGAGCTTGGCCATTATCACCAGGCCCTCCGTTTTATCCGAGGGTACTGGGGCGGTATGATTCGGGAGGGCGCAACCACCTTTTGGGAAGGATATGACCCATCTTGGCCGAAAAAATACCCGCACCGGTATCTGCAGGCGGATAATCGACCGGGTTACTTTGTCAGTCTCTGCCATGGCTGGTCCGCCGGCGTCACCGCTTGGCTCACGGAAAACGTGCTGGGCGTTCGGCCCATCGCTGGCGGCTTTAAAGAGGTTTCGATCAGTCCGCATCTTGGCGGTTTATCGTGGGCCGATGGACGCGTACCCACGCCGCAGGGGGTAATATCGATCCACATACGAAAGCTGGCAACTGGTGAGATCATTCGGTTAACGCTCCCGAAGGGCGTGCACGCCACAATTGCGGTGCCGGGCGCATCAGCACGCCTCAATGGCAGGCTCGTCAGGATGCAAGGGCGGGGGTCAAACAGTGGAATAATCAAGCTGAATCAGTCCGGCGCTTCTACCGTAGAAACCTACTATCGGTCGCATGGCGTGCCATTGCATCCATGATGGCGCTCAATGCGTCGCTACGGCCAAGGAAATGCCGCAGCGAAAGGGCGGCCTCTGAGCGCGGGAATCATTGGGTTGGGTTGATATTCGGGTGGTCGGGGAAGGAGACAAGCAAGACCGCGAGCGCCTGGAGCCGGGTTTCCAGATGTGGGGCAGGAGTGGTCCGGGGTGTCCATAGGCTGGGGCCGCTCGCTACGGCGAGCCGCCAACCGAGGAGCTGGAAAAGATTTCCCACTATTATCAGTGCACGGACCAGAGGTGGTTTTGGTTCACCGTTCACGTGGGGCGATACGGCGGTGACGAATACGCTGGCGCCACTTGGCGTGGTATGGAGCCGCCATTCGATCTGCTGGGATTCCGCACAGGGCGCGATCGTATTGCACGGTAAGACCTGCAATGGGAGTCACCGGCGCACTTAGATTGCCGTCGGTGATCAAAACAAGTAACTGCTTGGCCGTGTTTTATCACGTGCCACGCAACGCAGGCCCGGCAATATGCGCTGCGATGTGGACCTGGCACGGTGGATGCTTCCACGGGTGGTCCCCGACCAGCGGTGTAAGGCGGCGTCGGGGTGGGCCGATACGACCCTGGAAGGATTAAAAGTATAGGCGTGCGGAATTAAAGAGGTCGGCGAGGCTGGAATGTTGGCAGCGCGGTGCTTTGAACAAAGAGTTGCCTGCGCCGGAATCCGTCGAGGGTCCTATGCGCAGATGTCCCAGGTGGGCTTTTGCCCTCATGGAGATTCTGGTGGTGATCAGCATTGTGGCGATCCTGATCTCCATTCTGCTGCCGGCGTTAGCGATGGCCAGGGAGTTGGCGGATCGGGCGGTCTGCACGGCGAATGTGCGGGGAATTATCCCGTCCGTGGTTATTTATGCGCAAAATAACAACGGGTGCTTCCTCTATGATGCCGGTGCGAACGGTGAATCCCGCCATTGCCGCGAATGCGGATAGCGGGGGCGGCAATCCGGTGGCGTGGTAAATTTAAGTTGGCCGTTATCGGAAAATTGCAGATAGTCTTTTTTAAGGAGTCTTGGCGATGGTTAAGTTACGTCGGTTGATCCTGGTAGGCCCGGTTTTTCTGGGACTGCTGCTGGGCGGTTGTCGCGCCCCCTTGGCGGTTAATCGCGCTTTGGTATCCCCGGAACATGCGCTTCGGGACAGAAGCCTGGTGGGCGTCTGGCAATGGCAGCACCACTTCTCCCAACCAACGGTAGCGTTGGCGTTTGTTTACCCCCTGGGCCAACGGCGCTACGTGATTACGTGGGCCAGCTACCAGCCGGCGGTGGGCGGCGGCCAGGCCGTTTTACAGGCGAAATTCGTGCCCACTTTCGTGGGCAGCCTGACGCGGTTGCATGGTCGATTATGGTTAAGCTGCCAGTCTTTGGACCCGCGGCTGCTGAATTCCTCGCGAACGCGGAAGTGGTGGGCGAGGCACGGTCCCTTCGGCCAGCCGGCGCCTTATTGGTCGGCGCTGCGGAAGGCGGTGTCCCCGGAGCTGCGGGCCGACGGGATGGCCCGGATATTTTATCTGGTTGAACTGAAGAATATATCCGGGGGGCGTTTGGCGATATATCCGTTGCTGGTGCCGGTGAAGACGGGAAATCAGCGGTTGTTTCGGGTGCCGCCGTCCATTCTGACCAGTCGGCGGCAACTGCGGGCGTTTCTTAACGCCCGCACCCTGGCGCAGCTGCTGCCGGGAAAACCGTGGCTCTTCAAGCGGCTCTCGGCGGCGCAGGCCCGGCCGTATCTGCCGCCGAACTAAGGGTGCAACTGGGATACGGAGCGTGGCGCCAGATAAAATTGCTGATCCGCCAGGCACCAAGTCCGACGGCTAAAGAGCGTACGGCGGTGCACGGCGGCCCCAGTAGGCCCGTGCCGTGGGCCTGTACGGGGTGTCCGAGGGTGCTTGGAAGCTTACATGCGGCTCGGGCATCGAACACCAGACGGTCGGCAAAACGGGTCAATCGGTTAACGCGCTCGCCAACCAGTATCGATTAGCGAGGTGGCGTTAGCGCCGGGGCTGTGCCTGGTGCAGCTGGTAGCTGCGGGGGGACATGCGGGCGGCATTTTATGCCTGAAATCGGCTGCTTGACCGGCCTATGGAAACATGGTATATACCGTATTTGCCACGACGAGGATGCCTATTTCGAGATGCTCTGCCCGCAGACCTCTTGCTGGCATCCGCACGGTTTATAGGCTGGACTTGACGGGCCGTTGGCACTGGCTATAGAATGCCGCATAGGATATATGGAATATTTACGAGGTGACCTGACAACATGGGTTGGAAAGTGAGTTATGGGCCAGACTTGACAGGGCGTTGACGAGTGGATAAAATCATTTGTGGTGTTATGGTATATTCCTTTTAAGGCGGCGAAATAGGGCGGGTTGAAAACCAGTGACGTTGAAAACGAGCGACGTTGTTCTTTCTTGATTAAGGAGACTTCCATGAGTGGCTTGCAAAGCGATGCACTGGACCGGGCGGCGGTGGTGGCTGGCGGACACAAGGGGCGGCGCGGTCTCGCGTTTACGCTGATTGAGCTGTTGGTAGTGATATCGATAATAGCTATTCTTATATCTATATTACTACCTGCGTTGGCCAAAGCCCGGGAACTGGCCAACCGGGCCGTCTGTAT
>JAKCCC010000228.1 GCA_021838985.1 Planctomycetota bacterium | reverse complement strand
TTGTCCGATATCGTAAGCTATCTGGAAGAACAAACCCATCTGCCCCGGCGGTCGCTGGTGGCCATTCTGCTGCAAAGCGGGCGGCTCGACGAATTCCGAAACAACCCGCAGAAATTCGCCGAAACCGTCGCCCAGCTCATCACCCGCGTCATGCGCCGGTTCATTGTGGACGGCATCAAGTACGAAAAAATCGGCGCCGGTTATTTCTATGCCCAGGAACTCTTTGAAAATCAGGAGCTTTCGGCGTACCTGAACGCGAATATGATCGCAAGCCAACGCTCCGTTTATGAATACGTGGTCTGTGATTCGGATGTGGAATTGGAATTCGCGAAACAATTTGAAATCACCAGCCAGGTGAAGGTTTATGCAAAATTGCCGCCCTGGTTCGAGGTAGCCACGCCGTTGGGCGCGTACCGCCCGGATTGGGCCGTGCTGGTGGAGATGGACGGCCAGGAACGGCTTTATTTCGTCGTGGAATCCAAGGCCACGCTTTTCGCCGACGCCATCCGGCCCACCGAGCAGGCGAAAATCGACTGCGGCAAGAAACACTTCGCCGCCCTCAATACCGGCGTGCAATTTACCAAAGCCAACAGCTTTCAAAACTTCCTGGAACAGGCGACCGCCGCGTTCACGCCTGCTAACGCAGGGGTGTAAGTATGCCCGACGCCCTCCACCCTCCGGCGAATGGAAAGCACCGGTCTTTAGCCGGTAAAGGCGAAGCACCGTGGCTTTAGCCCGGTGAACGCACGCAGCGGGGCAACCAACAAGACGCGATCTCAGAGGCCCTATCGGTGTCCGCAAAAAGCACCGTGGCTTCAGCTCGCCTTGTCGAGTCGCCTTAAAGTTTCCCGGTGGCGACCCGGTGAACGCACGCAACGGGGCAACCCATGTCCAACCCCGCCCCGGCCACCTGTTTCAAACTCGGCTGCGCGCGGTATAGCAACGCCGATTGAAACCGCCGGCATCCCGGAGCCGTTTCCGTCTGCTGCCGCCATTTTTCGTTTCGACTCCACTTATGGTAAAACGTTGGCGATGAATTCCAGCCAGCCTGCCCTGCCCCCCGGGTTCCTCGCCGGGGCCGTCGCTTGCGGCATCAAGTCGTCGGGTGGTCCCGATTTGGCGTTGCTCGTAAGCCGTATGCCGGCTACGGCTGCGGCCGTATTCACTCGAAATAAGGTCGTTGGGGCGCCGATTATCCTTGGCCGGCGAATGATGCGCCGCGGTGTGCTGACGGCCTGCGTGATCAATAGCGGTTGCGCCAACGTCTGCACCGGCGAGCGCGGCCTGGCTGATGCCCGTGAAATGTGCGCACTTGCCGCCAGCACACTCGCCACCATCGGCATTCCAGCCGAAGCGGACCAGATTCTGCCCAGCAGCACGGGCGTGATCGGCCGCTTCCTGCCCATGGAGCGGTTGCGCGAAGGCCTACCCCGGCTCGCCGCGAGCTTGGGCGGTTCGCTGCGGCATAGCCAGAGGTTCGCCCGGGGCATTCTGACCACCGATACGCGCCCCAAGACGGCCGCCGCCACGTTCCTGCTGAATGGCCGGCGTATTACCGTTACCGGCTGGTGCAAAGGTTCCGGCATGATCGCCCCGAATATGGCTACCATGCTGGCCTTTGTGGCCACCGACGCGGCCATCGCTGCGGCGCCGTTGCGGGCCGCCGTCCGCCAGGTGGCCGCGGAAACCTTCAATTGCGTCACCGTCGATCAGCACACCAGCACCAGCGACACCTTTGTCGTGCTGGCCAATGGCCAGGCGGCCAACCGCCGGATTATGGCGTCCGGACCGGCGTGGCGGAAATTCACGCAAGTTTTGCATGACGTCTGCGATGCGTTAAGCCGCCAGATTGCCGCCGATGGGGAGGGTGCGACCAAATTGGTGCGGGTATGGGTCACCGGCGCGGCGACCGCCGCCGACGCCCGTAAAGCCGCCCTGGCCATCGCCAACAGCCCCCTGGTGAAAACCGCGTTGCATGGGGCCGACCCGAATTGGGGCCGTTTCGTCAGTGCCGCCGGTTACAGCGGGGCTAAAATGAACCCCGGCCAAGCCCGCTGCCGGGTCGGTTCCATCGAAGTGTTCAAAGCCGGACGTCCCACCGCCGCGGACCCCGCCCGCGTCGCCGCGCTGATGAAACAGAACGAAGTGGAAATTGCGGTGGATCTGGGCGCCGGCGGAGCACAGCGTTGTCGCATTTACACCTGCGATCTGTCACGCCGATACATCACCATCAACGCCGATTATCACACCTGACCATCGGCACGCCATCTTAGCGGCGGCATTTATGCCGCCTCGATCCACCGGGTTGACCCCGGCTGGCCCACGCCACCCCCGCTTCGCCCCGGTTAGCCCGGCGGCCCGTACGCCGGGTGCCCATTTCCCATTGGGCGCACGGCACGGAATCAGTTAAAGAAATGCCGGATTTAATCAAAGACACCCCGGCGGCGATCAGGGATAATGCAGCCTGCCTGCGAGAGTGGGAATGGGAGTTACATGAATACAATCCACTTGGCCCTCATTGGTTGCGGCAGCTTGGGGAAGGTCCATGCCGCCTGTATCGCCAAAATCCCCGGCGCGCGTTTTTCGGCCTTTGCCGATGTCAACGGCGAAGCCGCACAGGAATGCTTGAAGACCTATGGCGGAGATTATGCGACTGCCGATGTAAGCCGTGTTTTCAGCGACCCCAAGATCGCAGCTGTTTATATCTGCACCCGGCACGACTCCCATGCGGCGCTGGCCATCGCGGCCGCCGGGGCCGGCAAACATATCCTGATTGAAAAGCCACTGGCCCTGGACCTGAAGGATTGCGCCGCCATTGCCGCCGCGGTGAAACAAGCCGGCGTGATCCTGATGCCCGCCTTCAAAATGCGCTATTACCCCTTACTACAAAAGGCCCGCGAGTTCATTCCTGAACCGCAGGTTTTGGTCGGTCAGATGATGGACAGTCGTTGGGCGGACGACTCCTGGGCCCAGGACCCGGTGCAGGGCGGGGCCAATGTCCACAGCCAGGGCTGCCATACCACCGACGTGCTGCGTTATCTCGCCGGAAGCGAGCCGGTACGGATTTGGGCCGCGGGCGGAGCGCTGACCCATCCGGGCCATCCGTGCATCGATCAGTGTGTGGCTTCCATTCAGTTCGCCAACGGCCACGTGGCCAGTTGGGTCCAGGGCGACGCGGCTGCGGCGCCCTATACCAGCAAATTTTTCTTCGAACTGTTCGGCCAGGGGGGACGCAGCGTCCAGTTGTACGATCGCTTGAAGAAGGCCTCGTTCTGCGATGGCGCCAGAACTTGGATGGAAGAACGCCCGGAAGAAGAGGGCTTTGCCCTGGAAAACCGCGAGTTTATCCATGCTTTGCGGGAAAACCGCCAGCCCTCCATTCAGGTGCATGACGGCATCCAGGCCACCCGAATGGTTCTGGCCGCCGACCGTGCGATTCGAACCGGAGAAGTGCAAACCTTATGAAACTTGGTATGGTCGATCTGGACACCTCTCATCCGGAAAACTGGATTCCCATCGAACGCGACCTTGGCCACGAGGTGGTTGGCGTGTGGGATGGCGGATCGGTGCATCCCCATGGCTACGCGGAAAAATTCGCCGTCGCCCACAAGATTCCAAAAGTGTTCAGCACGCTTGAGGAAATGGTCCCCGCGGTGGATGGGGCCATCATTCACGGCTGCGACTGGGACACCCACGTCGCCAAGGCCCGCCCCTTTGTGGCCGCCGGTAAGGCGGTCCTGCTCGACAAGCCATTGGCGGGAAAACCGCGGGATCTCACCGAAATTCGCGACTGGCTATTGCGCGGAGCACGGATCACCGGTGGTTCCTCCCTGCGGTTCTGCCGCGAAACGCGTAACTGGCTGGCCCGGCCGATCGCCCAGCGGGGTATGCCGCACACGGTAATCTGCGGCTGTGGCGTCGATGATTTCAACTACGGCATTCACGCCTACGCCATGTTAAGCGGAATCATGGGACCGGGCATTGCGCGGGTCCGGCACCTGGGGAAAAATGTTCAACGGCGTATTGAAGTACAATGGGCGGATGGAAGGTGTGGTCTGCTGATCGTGGGCCGCCAGGAAGGCTGGACTCCTTTTCACGCCACCATCCTGACGGAAAAGGGCGTCACCCAGTTCCAGCCGGATGCCCAGACCCTGTACCGCGGCTTGCTGGAAGTCGCGCTACCGTTTCTGTCCGGCGAAACCCAGGCTCCCCCCCTCGCCGCGGCGGCCCTGGCCGAACCCGAATTAGCCGCCCTGGCCGCCTTGAAATCATGGAGCGAGTCCGACCGCACCGTCGCTCTCAGTGAGCTTTCCCCCGCAGACCCGGGCTATGATGGTGCCGCCTTCGCCGCCGCGTATCGCCGGAATAAGTACCATTCAGGTTCGGGGTAACCATTCACGGGTCGCGGCGGTCGGTGCGGCTCCCACCCATCGCGGCAGTTTAGTCGCCCACGGCGACCTCCGGGCTATGAAACGAGCGCCACAAATCGCCGCGACGGACTCGCCCTGGTGAGATGCTTCAGAGCCCCAAGCGTAAGCGCGGGGTCAGGTGCGGCTCGCGAATGGCCACGATTCGGGCTATGCGTGGGTCGTGGATTCCCGTGCCGCCGGCGCGGGCGGAGCGGCGGGAGCATCGGCCCCATCGGAGGCGGGAACTTCATCGGCATTGCGATGGCCGATGAC
>JAKCCC010000227.1 GCA_021838985.1 Planctomycetota bacterium | reverse complement strand
CGTGGCGGGGTCCTGGGTGTGGCCGGCGAACACCTCGATGGACAGCGGCTGGCCCTGGGCATTGCACAGCAGCCCGATGACGATTTGCCGTTGGCCCTTTTTGCCGTCGCGGTTCTAGCCGAAGGCGGTCCGTTCATTGTGGACCCCTTCGAGAGATACTCAACGCAGCCTCTGACGATACGTTCTTGTGGTGCAGGTCTCCCGACCTGCCGTCTTTTCGTTTATACTAAGCGCAGCCTCTGACGATGGGTTATAGGGAGCAAAAGCCGCGGAAAAAGGCTGATTTCCCGACCATAATACCGAATTGGATATCCCCTTAACAGCCGCGCAGAGTAAATGTCTGATGACAGGCCAAACGGAGTATAACTACCCGGCAGACCTGGAGGTCCGCACCACAAGCCTTTGCCGCGGGTCGCCACTCTGTGGTGCAGGTCTCCCGATCTGCCGCCTTTTCACTGATACTCAACACCGCCTCTGGCGATACATTCCTGTGGTGCAGGTCTCCAGACCTGCCGTCTTTTCGTTTATACTAAGCGCAGCCTCTGACGATGGGTTATAGGGAGCAAAAGCCGCGGAAAAAGGCTGATTTTCCGGCCATAATACCGAATCAGATATCCCCTTAACAGCCGCGCAGAGTGAATGTCTGATTACAGGCCAAACGAAGTATAGCTGCTGGTGACGTCGTAGCGAAAAAGCCCCATTCGGCGGGGCCGACGTAGTGAATAGCCGATCCCCAATAATGTGGCGGTGGCCACGGCGACTCCAGATGGGTGTACAGGTCGTCCTCGCTGAAGCGCTCCAATCCGAGAATGTCACAGCGCGGCCTGCGGGCCGCAACCAAATATATAGCCCGCGTCGCAGAGTCGCCTTTGGTGATCCCTGCCGGGGGTAATGCCCCGTTGAACATCGGAATCTTTGCGCTGAACCAAAATCTTCGCGCGGCGCGAGGATTTTGATGGATTATGTCACCGGTCGCCGAAAAAGGCGACCCGACAATGCGCTGCCCTCCCGCCGCTGCGACCACGCGGGTAGTACCGCAACTTACGACCCGCAGGCTCGCGCCTGCCACCGCCACACTTTATGACCACAACCGACAGGCGCCCTACGCGTGGCGTAAGTTGCGGGAGGCTCGGCCAAGCGGTTTAATAAGCGGCTTTGACGGGGCGGGGCGGCTATGGACGATAAAAATTTGGAGCACCGGGGCGAAGTGTGGTATCAACCGGCGCCCGTGCATTTTGATTGCGCCTGGCCGCGCTGGAGCAAGTTTCTTTTTTGCGCCGTCCTGCTGATCGTGGCCTTTATGGTCGATCAGACCATTGCGCTTGCGGCGTATGCCCACCCGATCACTTTCCAGTCGGATATTAATCTGGAAATGATCATGTTGATGCAGTGGGGCCAATGGACCTGCTCCGTTCTCGTGATCTTGGCCGTGGTGCTGCTCGACCAACAGGGCCGGCGCAAAGCCATGGCCATGGCGGTAGGCTGCCTGGCCGCGGTGGCGGTTTGCTATCTGCTCAAAGGATTTTGCGGTCGCGCCCGGCCCTGGTTGCTGCATGAAGGGGTGTTCGGCTTCTTCGGACCGGCCTATGGCTTCCTCCGCGGTGCCACCTACCAGTCCTTCCCGAGCGCGCATGCCAGCGGTGCTTTTGCCTTAGCCGCCGCCTTGTCCTGGTTTTATCCCAAGGGTCGGGCGCTATTTTACGGACTGGCTCTGGATACCGCGTTTCAGAGGGTGATCCGCCACGATCATTTTCCAGCCGATGTCGTCGCTGGCGCGGCTATCGCGGTCACCGTCGTGCGCAGTGTGTTGTGGTGGAACTGGCCCGGGAAATTGATCGCCGTCCTGCCGCGGGCGTGGCAGGACTGGCTTTTGGCCAACCCGTGACCTGGCCGCATATCGTCCCGCCCCTAGGCCAGGGCCTTGGCGGCGGCGACGATGTGCGCCGCATCAATGCCGGCGGTGCTTAGCAATTCCGCCGGCGTGCCGGAGCCGGGCATGGCGCGCACCGCCAGCTTTACCACCCGTGGCAGTGGTGTGCCCGCGTCAGCCAAGGCCTCAAGCACCGCATCACCCAAACCTCCCTGAACCCAATGGTCCTCCACCACGATCAATTTGTTGCCGGTTTCCGCGGCCGCCTGCCGTAGCGTTGCCTTATCCACAGGCTTGACGCTGTACAGGTCGATCAGGCGGACCGCGATGCCATCCTTGGCCAACCGATCGTATGCCTGCACGGCCTCGTGGACGGTAATACCGGCCGCCACGATGGTCAGGCGATCCTGGCTGGACTGCCGCAGGACTTTGGAGCCGCCGATTTCAAACCGCTCCTGCGGCGTATAAAGCACCGGCATTTTTTCGCGGGTGGTCCGCAGATAGGAAATACCCGGATGCCGCGCCATCAGCGCCACCAGCTGGGCGGTCTGGTTCGGATCACACGGGTAAAGGACCGTGCTGCCGTAAACCGCCCGCATCATGGCCAGATCTTCCAGGGCCATCTGCGACGGGCCATCCTGACCGATGCTGACGCCGGCGTGCGAACCGGCCAACCGAATCGTTGCGTTGGAAATGGCCGCCATGCGGATTTGATCGTAGGCGCGGGTGAAAAAGGCCGCGAAGGTGGAGGCGAAGGCTTTTTTGCCCAACACGCCGAAACCCACCGCGGCCGAAACCATTTGCTGCTCGGCAATGTACATTTCAAAGAAGCGTTCAGGATAGACTTTTTTGAAATCTTCCGCATACGTGGAATTGGATACCTCCGCATCGAGCACCACCACCTCCGTATCGTATCCACCCAGTGCCGCCAGGGATTCGCCGTAGGCCTTGCGCGTGGATTGCGCCGTGCCCGGAGCGTAGACCGGCAGCGTCAGTACGGCCGGCGCCGGACTGGGCACGGGCTTGTGTCGGGCGGGCCGATGCCCCGGAACCCGCAAGTCGGTCGGGGCGCCGAGTTCTTCCAACGCTTTCGCCTGTTGTTCCACGGACAGCGCTTTGCCATGCCAATTTTCCTGATTCGCCAGGAAAGAGACACCCCGCCCCTTTTCCGTCCGGGCCACGATGAGCATCGGCTGTTCTTTGCGCCGGCGGGCCTGGGCGTACGCCTTACGGATCGCCGCGATGTCGTGGCCATCAATGAGCAGCGCCTTCCAGCCGAAGGCCTTGGCCCGGGCCGCATAGGCGGGGCCGTTCCAGCCCAGTTCCGTCTCTCCGCGCTGCCCCAACCGATTCATATCCAAAATGGCGGTAAGATTGTCGAGTTTGTAATGAGCGGCCTTGCCCAGCGCTTCCCAGACGGAACCTTCGGCCATTTCGCTGTCGCCCAGGAGCACCCACACCCGATAGGGCCGGTGATCAACATATTTTCCGTTCAGCGCCATCCCCACTCCCGTGGCCAGTCCCTGCCCCAGCGAGCCGGTGGCCACATCCACCCACTTTAAAACATGCGGATTGGGATGCCCCTGCAGCGGACTGCCCAGCGTGCGCAGACGCAGCAATTCTTCATCCCTGATCACGCCAGCCGCTTTAAACATGCTGTAGAGCAAGGGGCACGCGTGGCCCTTGCTGAAAATCAGCCGGTCATTATTGGGGTGGCGCGGATCCTTCCAGTCGAAACGTAGATACTCCGCCTGTAGAACCGCCATTAAATCCGCGGCCGAGAGGGCGGAGGTGGGATGGCCCGATCCGGCCCGCGTGGTGCAGCGAATGCTGTCGATCCGTAGTTGCCGTGCGAGCGCCTGAACCGTTCCGATGCGGTCGTCAACCGGCGTCGCGGTGGGTATAGCGGACATGCGGCGTGTCTCCTGTAGTCTGGCGTCCAGAGGCCAACCGCCACCGGCGGCTCGACTTCCGAACCTTGCCCATTTGATGTCAACGGGGCAATCTACCGTAAAGCGCTTGTCATGTCCAAAGGCCCCAGTTCGGAGGCTCGCCCCGGGGCAGTTCGAATGGCGCATGGTCCGAACTTGCCCGGCGCTACGCCCTTAAAGCACCGAGTTTCGAACGGGGTGAGCCGGCGCGGGGATATCCCGTCGCGCCCACACGTAGAAGCCCGCGCCCTGGCTTTCCGTCGGCTGCGTCCACCGGGCTAAAGCCACGGTGCTTGCTGTTGCCCTGCGTCCCGGCGCAGGTACAGATGTGCACCCGCAGCGGAAGTGCGACTTGACAAACCTCCGTGGATCACGGCAGAATCCACATGTTCTCTGGCCGTCCGCACGCGAAATCGTGGTTTGAAGCCCCGAGGTGGCGGCGGATGGGACCGGCGCATGGCGCGCCCCAAGCCGCCAGTGGGTGATGGTTCCAAACAGGATGGAATTGTATGCTCGAGCATCTTTCCGCGTTGTCGGACGAGGCGGGGGATTCGTGCCAGGAGCAGATCCGGGCCATTCAGCGGGTTGGCTTGAAGTTCTTGGATCTGCGGGCCATGGACGGCTTTAATGTGTCGGTCCTGCCGGAGGAGCGGGCCAGGCGCATACGCAGCCAGCTCGATGCCGCCGGGCTTCAGGTTGCGATGTTCGGTTCGCCTATTGGCAAGATAGACTTGGCCGACGATATGCAGGGCGATCTGGACAAGCTGCGGCATTTGGGCAAGTTGGCGGACCTCCTGGGGTGCCGCCGCGTGCGCATCTTCAGCTATTACAATCGCAAGGCTGAGCTTCCGCAGCAGGAGTTTCGCCGGGAAGCGCTGGACCGGCTCGGGCAGCAG
>JAKCCC010000226.1 GCA_021838985.1 Planctomycetota bacterium | reverse complement strand
ATCTGCATGTCATTGACGCCTCCAAAAGCGTTCGGCAGCGACCGCCAGGCACCCGGATTGGCCGCGCGATCGCGCTGCGGGTGGCGCCGCGAGCCGACGGATTGGCCCGCGGCGGTGGTGAGGGTAAAACCGAAGCGATAAATTCCTGGAAGCAGCTGGACGCGGGCCGCCCAGGTTCCAGTGGAAACCCGGTGCAGCGGCGTAGCCGAGTGCGACCATTCATTAAAATCACCCCGGACATATACCGCGCGCGGTGCAGGCTGGCCGTGCGGCGCCACATACTTGAACGTAACAGCCACGCGCCGCGGTAAGAGGTTCGGACCGGCCATACCCGCGGCGTATAACGACCGATCACGCGTGGTGGCGCTGGCATGGGCGGGCCGGGCCGTCCCGCCACCCAGGGTCCAGGCCAGTCCGACCGCTGCCGCCACGGTCGCTGCGGTTTCCAGAGCTGGTCTGCTTGTGGTCTTGGCGGCGCCGGCTGGCGCGGCCCCGTGAAATAAGGCGTTGGGTGCGGCAAGCATACTGGTGGCTCCTGCTATTGTGGGTCGCATTTTGCTTCCCCGGTCCGCGGGACCGGCCAGATGGGCGGCTGGCCGTCTCGTCGCAGCGACCCGCGGTCGGAGACTTGGCCGACGGCCTCGGTTATTTCCGTCGCGCTGGAAGCCCGCTCCCCACAGATTACCGCGTCGGAGCGACGCGCCACAGCAGCGTCTGATAACGGCGCAGCGAAAAACGGTAACGGCGTACGTTCGTGGCCAGCTTGCGGCCGTTAAGCACGTCGTAAATGCTGCTCCGCCGGGGCAGTCTGAGCACCCGCGGGCCGGCCATGCCATCGCTGCTGATCATCATCAGGCGGCCATCGGTCTGAAAGGCGTCGTTGGTATTCAGATACACGTGCACGCCGAGATGCGGAAATAACGCGCGCCAGAAGGCGGCCGGGGGACGCGGGTCGCCAATGAAAATCGATTGATAATGCGCCAAACGCCTCACGGCCATGGCCAGGCCGCCATGGCGGTAGCGCGCCAGCGGCAGAACCCCGCGATGCGGACTCACAACAAAATATGGCGTATCCGCATCGCTGGCGAAATGTAGCCAGCTGCACGCGGAATTCGGCGCGTTGAGGCCGGGCACGCGTTCGGGCGGTAGGCGCAGGGCATTCGGTTCGATGATGTCGCTGCCGGTTCGGTCGCCACGGGAAAGCATCAGGCGCATGCCCACGAGCCGGCTGGCGGAGGCGGGGTCCACGGCGCCCTGCCGGTCAATAAAGCCGCCGCCATAAACCCAGACCAGCGTGCGGCCATTTAGCTCCAACCGGCGGCGGATCTGATGCCGGGTAGCTGCATTAACCCGCCAGGCATTCAAGAAAATAACTGTTCGCACCGAGGAGGGCAGCCGCCCAATATCCGACATCAGGTACCAGCCCACGCTGGCGCCACAATGGAAAAATGGCGTAGGGTTGCACACCAGATCCGCATATAAGCGCCGCCAACTGTGGCCGGCTACCGCATGGGAGGCGGACCGCTCATCAAAGACGACCGCGACCTGGGGCCGGAACTGGCCGGGGGGAGGGTCTTGGACATAGGCCGCGCGCAGTTGCCCGATGTTTTTCCAAATGCCGGGGCTGTTCAACCAACCACGGCTGAATAAATCCAGCCACCAAGTTCCCAGCCGATGAATCATCATCTGGCCGAAATTGCGGCGGTGAACCGCCACCGTCGCGCCGAGGGTTTTGCAAAATCCGTCCCCCCCTGGTCCGCCCCCCGGCTTGGTTGAAACAAAAGTAAGCGTATCGTCTTCCAGCATCCAAAGCTTACCGTGCAGCGTGGCGCTGTCCACCGCCCCCATAAAATTGGGAGCCCCGCCCGGCTGACGATCCGAGTAGGACACCGGCGAGGCGATAGCGTCAATATTCGGGCAGCGCAGCAAACGCCCTAGGGCACGCGACGAGCTGTCTGACGCGGGGCAGGAAAAGGCATAACCATAATAGGTCACGACCAGCGAGCGGCGGTCTGTGTGACGTTTGACCACTGCCGCCAGTTGTTCAATGCGGCGGGCGGTGATGTCGCTCTGATAATTCAGGTAATCCACATAATTTTGTTGGCTCGGTGTATAGAACGGGGAGGGATCGCCGGGCAACGGCGGAGGAACCGTAACCGCGTCGAACGTAATTCTGGGATTATGCCAGGCGGCGCGCAACGCCGCACTGTTGTGGTAACGCCGTTTTAACCAACGGATAAAACCCCTTCGGTTCGCCGGGGAATAGTCGAATCCGGGGCGGCCCCAGAAGCCGGGCGTGAACCACTCGGAGGTATTACCATGCCCCAGATGGAACCCTATCACCCGCCCGGCGAATCGGGACGCCTTAATATGGCGAATCAGACCGATCAAACCATGTTTCACAGCCGCATACCAGGAACGGGACGCCACCGAAGCCATGTGGTGCGAGACCTTACCCCCACGGTCGATGTAGGTAACCAAGTCCGCGGGGTGTGTGCGACGAAATCCCTGTACGCCGCACCACAGAGTCGGGAGCAAGTAGGCCCGGGGGTCGTTTTTCAGGGCGAAGCTGAAGATGCGGTCCATCTGCCGGTAATAAGAGACGCGGGAACCACGGACGGGCAGCTTGCCGCCCACTGCGCACTGGGTGATGTGGATACCCGCCGCCGCGGCTAATCGGATCTCCGGAGCGGCTTGAGCCATCTGGCGGATGCGGCTGGTGTTAGAAATGGGAAAAACCATCAGCGGCGGTGTTATTCGGCCATTTATGAACAGTCGCGGATAGCCGTGGACCATGCGCACCCGGGCGTTTGCCAGGCGTCTGGCGGAGGCCGGAAGACTGGTCGACCGATGCGCGGCCCTCAACGCCGGCGCCGCAGAGGCCCAAGCCGCGCAGGCCAATGGCAACACCATGGCCGCCAACCACGATAAACGGGGGCCGCTATCGGATGGCGCCGGGTTCGCGGATTCAGAGTCGGCTGTTTGCCAACCGGCCCAAGAAAGGGGCATGGCTTGATCTTTGTAACCGTTCGCGGGCCGGAGTAACAAATGCAGGCCGCACCCGTTCCCAGCGTGCCGGGACCCCGGGCTACGGGCCAAAAAACCGGTGTGGCTCATAGTCCTCCCAATAGTCCCAAGGGGTATCGGAATAGAAGTTCGAGGCCAGTTCCAGGTCCGTGGCCTCACCGCCCCTTGGCCCGCAGAACGGTCACATCTTGTGATCTGTCCCGCTCATGTCAATATGGCCGACGCAGCGGTTGCCGTTCATAAACTCAATGCGGCCGTTTTTGTAGCAGACCCGCACCTTACCCGCCCCATCGAGCTCGATGCTCGCCCCTTCGTTAAGCCGCAGCGAGTTATCGTGCATGTGAATGCCCACTTCCTTGAAGTGACCCGCCAAGTCCACGCCCACGGCGCCGCCGCCATTCAGGCCGATCGCTTTCTCAAATTGGACCCGCCCGCCCTCCCCTTCCTGAATCTGAAGGCCGTATTGGGACGGTCTCGGGCCATGGGTCGGCTGAATATTAACGCCGATAACCTCGGTGGCTTCCGGCCCGGTGTAGTAGTTGCTCATCTCCACGTTCACACCGATGGCCACGCCGTGGGCGTGGGAAAATACCTCGGAGTGATGCCCGGCGGCCCAGCCGGCGCCTTTCTTGATCAAGCGGGAGCAGAGCACCACCGCATCACCGTTGGTCTGGTGGCTGGTTAGCTCGGCATACAGGGTCCAGGGGTACGAATTGGGGCCGCGTTCCTCATGGATAAGCGAGAGCACTTCGTGAGTTTCCGCGCGGCCATGATTATCGTCGGCACGCTCAAACAAAATAACCGTGTCGAGCGGCTCAACGGGGGGTTGGCCCTGCCGGACCAGCGTCTTAAGGGTCGCACCTTCTGTCACCAGCCGTGGGTCCCCGGATTCATTCGCGGGTGCGGCCGTCGCCCGCCGGCCAAATAAAAGCCCTCCGCCGAACAGGAACAACAGACCCCGCCGAAGAAAGCCGCGCCGGCCGCTAGTCGTTGCTGCAGGCTGTCCAGGCCGGGTCGCGGTCGAGTTCAGGCCACGATCTGCGTATAGTTTGCCCACGTGCGCCATCCTTTCACAAAACGCCGGGCGGTGAAAAATCACCGCCCCGCGAGTTACCCCTGGAGCGGACCGGCCAACTAGCCCGGCCGCTGGTCGTCGTGATCCGTTCGCGGTCACCACCATGCCTGGCCATTGGCGGCGGAAACAGGATTAACGCCCCGCACCGGAACCATGCAGGTATCAAACGGAGGGCCAAGCGTTTGCACCTGAAGTTGGTTAAACCCGTCACCGGTTATACCTACCTGGTTGGTATCCGTGGTGCCATTGACCACGCCGGTCGCGGTGGTATAGGTGAAAATGTTGTCACCGTTTTGGCCCACATAGGGCGAGGTTTCCCAAGTCACGTGATCGTCGCCGAAGCCCACATTCTGACCGTCGCCCGCATGGTTGCCGGAATTGTAGATATACGGGCCGTAGGTGTTAGCCGTCGGCAGCGTCGTGGTGATACGCAGGTAGGTGCCGGTGGTATCACCAGCCTTGGGATAGTCCGCGGGCGCCATGTCGCTGGCCAGTGGGACCTGGCTGTTAGCGCCGTCGGTGGTCCACCACTGGCCGGGGGTGGTCGATTCCACCGGGCCGTTGCCCGGGGCGTTGGAGTAGAACGGCCAAGGGGCGGCG
>JAKCCC010000225.1 GCA_021838985.1 Planctomycetota bacterium | reverse complement strand
GCAAAATGGCAATTTACAAAGGGTTTCTGGGCTTTTCGGCCAAAAATTGTTTTGCCTTCCAAGCTGGCGGTGGGGGGGCAGTGCCCGCTGTTCGTGCGGTAATTTTGCTTCGCGCCGGCGCCGCCGCTATAATCAGCATTACAATGGTGGCGCACCTCGAGGGCACGGCGCATCGCGGGCCGGACTCCTGGGCATGATGGCGTGGAACTGCAGTTGCCGCAATCTCCCCCGATACAATCGGCTCCATCCGAATCACCCCCGTCGTTGGCTTCGAGCGGCGATCTTTCCGGGGCGCCGACGCCGCCGTTGTGGTTCGCGGAGCGGGTGGTTGCGTATTTAGGCCGCGGTCCAGCGGCGGTGGGGCGGTGGCTGGATCGGCGGGCGGCGACGCCGGGTCTGGTCGGATGGCTCATTCGTTTTTTCAGTTCGGTGAAGCTGGGCGTGCTGTGGCTGTTTTTGACGGCCCTGTATATGGGCTTAGGATCGGGGTTGCCTTCGCTGCGGGCGTACTTCGATCTTTCCACGATGCAATTTTTTGATGCGCCCCCGATGATCATCCTGATGGTGCTGCTGTGCGTCACCCTGGCCGTGGTCACGCTGCGGCGGATCCGGCTGACGCTATATAAACTCGGTGTATGGACGGTACACACGGGCATCATCACGCTGATCCTTAGTCTCTTCCTTTATTTTGGAGGCAAGCACGAAGGGATGATTCTGCTGCGGGAGCATCAGACCGTCCGCCATTACTACGACAATTCCCAGCGCGCCCTGTATATCCGCGCGGAGCGAACCGCAGGCCGCGGTCAGAAAAATCCAGCCATTGCCGCCAGGGCGCCGCTGGCCCGCACCGCCATGTCGAGACAGCACCCCCATAACGCGAAAGGCTTGTCGGCGCTGGCCGATGGTATCGGGCCACCGGCGAATCGCCCCGGCGACCACCGGGTGGTGATGGCGCCGCTGCCGCAACTGCCGCTGTTTAAGCTGCGCGCGCCGCGGAACGGAGAACCGTTGCGCATCAAAATACCGGCGGTTGAACTGGCCGGTTTGGGACGGAAATTTTCGGGTCTGCGGATACGCGTCATCGGCTATTATCCGTATAGCGAACTGGCGGCGTTTCCGGTGGCCCGCCGGCCAGGTATCCCACCCCGCCAACCGGCGGTGGAAATCAATTTGAACGCGGCCGGCGCCCAAGGTGGGCGATGGTTGCTGGCGAAAAGCCCCGCGGGCCGCGTATTGGATAATCATTCCCCCTTTGGCATTGAATATCTGTACCATCCGTCGCCGCGCCGTTGGCGGGATATTACCACGGCCTTTCATGGTCGCGACGCCCTGATCGTCAGCGTACCGGCGGATCATGTGCGGCGGGTTTATATTATCCACCCCCATCAACGCATCACCGTGGCGGGAACCCCCTACACCTTGACGCCGCGGCGGTGGATTAACATGCCATTGATTGCCCCTGCCTATCGGGGCGCCACCAGCCAGGGATACATCATTGATGTGGTGCGGCGGAAAAACGCACGAAGTTTTCACTTCCAGCGGGTGGCCCTGTTTCGGTATCCGAGCCAAAGCGCGGATTTCATTTTCCCCCATGGCCACCGGTCTCTGCAGACGACTCGCCCCGGCGAGCGGTTGGCGCCGGGATTGGTGGATCATCACTTGCGCATCGTCTATGAAGACGCCCGGCACGATCAGCTCTGGGTGGTGGAACACCGATCGGGGCATTTGAGCTTGGTGCACCGGGCGGCCGGAGGCGCGGTGCGAGTCCAGCCCGTGCGGGGGGGCCAGACGGTTCCCGTGACTATCGACGGCATGCATATAGGCTTCACCGTCGAGCGGATTGCCCGGGTCGTCTGGCGGCCGTACATCATTCCCCCCAACCGCCGTCGGCCGCATATTGAGCAGACCATGGGGCACTGCCTGTTGCGGTTGGCGCTGGCCGATGGCCGCTGGCGCTCCCAGCCGATTTATCTGCCTTATCGGCAGTTCGGGTTCGGGCGACAGCGCCGCGGCGTGACGGTAAAGATTCCCCGGAAGGGGCGGTTAACGCTGGCTTTCTCGCAACGGCGGCGGCGATTGCCGGTGGCGGTAACGTTGCTGCAGGCGAAGGAACTTTTTTATCCAGGAGGACACAATTTTCCTCGTGATTTTATCAGCCAGGTGCGGATCCGGAATCTCAAAACGGGGCGGACACGGACGCGGCTGATCCATCTGAACCATCCTGCGAAGGTGGCGGGGCTTTCGTTTTTTCAGGCCCGCTTTGGTCGCGAAAGCAACGGCGCGGCGTTCAGCGTACTGGGCGTGGGCAATACGCGCGGTTTTTATGGAATGCTGGCCGGCGTGGTTATGATTTTCCTGGGCATCGGCTATGCGTTTTATGTGAAGCCGGTGTTGCTGAATATGAAGAAAAGGCAGCTTGCGGCATATGCCCGCGCGGCGGAGGCGCGGACTGAAGAATCCACGGCGCGGCTTAAAAGTTGCGGGCCAAACGGAAAGATACGATGAGGTGCGTTGGTATGAATTTCTTCCAAAAGCTTCTTGGGATCGGACTGCTTGTAACGGCGGTGTTTTCGGTGGCCACGATTGCCCGTGCGGAGATGATGGTACAGCAGGCCCATCCCGGCGCTCTGCGCCCCGACCGGCGGCTGCCCGGTCCCGCGCCATTGGTGGTCGAACACCTGCCGAGTCTAACTCGTTTGAAGGAAGCCTTGGCTGCCGCGCCCGAACCGCCGGCGGAATTTAAGAAACAAGTCCATTTGGCGGTGCTGAAGCTGCTGGCGGTGCAGAACAACGATCAAATCAAAACACTGGACAGTTGGGCACGCCAGTCCATCCAGACGATCTGCGGATTTAGCTCCATAAACGGAGAGAATCCGCTGTATACAGCGTTGGATATGGCTTTTCGTCCCCAGGCCTGGCAACACCGTGACTGCATTTACATCCAAACCGTTCCCATCCGCCAGCGCTTGGGCCAGCTGGTTGCCCCGGCCGAGGCGAAACGCATCCTCTGGCAGGGCACGGTCAGCCCGGCGTTCCTGGCCAGCGAACCGGTGGGGGCGTTACTGCGGCATATCAGTTCCGACGCCGCCCTTAATTCCTCGGTGGCGCAGATCAGCAATGCCCTCTATGTGTTTAAGCATCTCTTCGCAGCGCTGCGCCTGGTGCCGCCCGCCCCGCCCGCCACCCGCGGAACGTGGCTTCAGCCGTTGCAATTGATTGCCAACCTTGGTCCGGCCGCCGCCAAAATGGATCCGCGGTTGGCCCGGCTCCAACCGCGCCCCGGCTATTCGAGCCGGCAGGCGTGGACGATCCTGATGGGCATCTCGCAACTGGCCGCGGGCTGGCGCGCCCGCAACGCCCGGAGCGTCAATACCGGTATAGCCCAGTTGGCGGCGGTGCTACCGCGGGTAAATCCCGCCGCGTATCCGAGCCGCCTGAAGCGTGGGGTGGAGATCTGGTATAACCGGCTCTTTAACGGAACCATTGTCGGGGTTGGCCTGTATTTCATTGCGCTGACGCTGTTTTTGATTGCCGCGGTCGGCGCCTACCCGGGGGCGCGCCGACCCGCCCTCTTTTTCTTTACCCTGGCGGTGGCGGTGCACGCCGCGTTCATGGCCGTGCGCTGGTGGTTGGCCGGGCGCATTCCTATTCAGAATGAATTTGAAAGTGTGCTGGCCTCCGCTTTCGCGGGTTGTGTCATCGGCTTGATTTTGGAATATTGGAAAAAAACCAACCTCTTCGGCCTGGCCATGAGTTTCGTGGGGTTCCTGGCGATGACGGCATGTTTTGTGGTGCCCTATGTGCTCGGACATAACATTGGAGAAAATATCGGGCGCGTCGATGGCGTGCTGAACAGCTACTGGTTGTACATTCACGTCAACGTGGTGGTCAGCAGCTATGCGCTCATCGGGGCGAGTTTCTGCCTGGCCCTGCTTTATCTGCTGATGAAGCTGTATTATCGGCTCCGGCCCCTTGGCTCGACCGCGTTGGCCGGCGCTACCGCCGGGGCAGCGCTGGCCGGAGCGCGGGGAGAGGCCGGCGGTACGGCCATGCTTGCCGGCCGCGATGTTGGCGGCGCTGCTGCCGCCGCGCCGGGGCGCCAATGGCGGGAAACATTTCTGCGGCAACTGGACGCGGCGAACATCGTCGTGCTGCAAATGGGATTTTGGTTCCTGGGCACAGGGATTGTCCTTGGCGCGGTATGGGCCAGCTACAGCTGGGGTCGGCCTTGGGAATGGGATCCCAAGGAAACGTTCTCCCTGGTCACCTGGGTGGTCTATCTGATTATTGTGCACCTGCGCTTTGTCACGCCAAAGTATCGCCCGGATTGGACGGCCTGGCTGGCGGTCATCGGTTTCGCGGTGATGCTGTTCAACTGGATCGGCGTGAACTACTTTCTGGTGGGCCTGCACAGCTATGCGTAGACCGATCGTTTCGCCGCTTAACATGGACCGACCGTGGAAATCACGCCGCGGCCCCCGACGAGCCGCAGCGCCTTCCCTGGTGTGAACAACAGAGGATACCGCCTTTCCCTATGCTCAGCTCAACGCGGCCTCTGACGATACGTTCTTGTGGTGCAAGTCTCCAGCCTATGCCGCGGGTCTTCAGCCTGTGGTGCAGGTCTCCAGACCTGCCGCCTCTTCATTTAACCTCAACCCGGCCTCTGACGGTACATTATCAGGAGCCAAAGCTGCGGAAAAATGCTGATTTTTCAGC
>JAKCCC010000224.1 GCA_021838985.1 Planctomycetota bacterium | reverse complement strand
CCGCTTCCTGCAGCGGCTGTGGCGGAACCTAGCGGCGGATGACCCGAAGGCGCGGGTGGTGTGGTTGAACCACGGCGCCTGGTTTACGAGCCGCGGGCGGCTCGACGTCGGCCAGGCGCGGGCCGCCGAAGCTGCGGCTGCGGCGCTGCGGCGACCGCTGCATCGTACCATCCGCAAAGTGACGCAGGATATTGAAAAACTCTCCTTCAACACCGCCATTAGCGCCCTGATGGAATTCAATAACCTGCTGACCAAAAGCGACTGGATACCGTCGGACATAGCTCGGACGCTGCTGCGGCTGCTGGAACCGTTCGCCCCGCACATCGCCGAGGAGCTTTATCAAAAACTCTCCGCGGCGCCGGGCGAGCGGGCCGCATCAGGCCCCCGGCCGGCCGGCCCTTCGGCATCCATCACGCGTATGCCCTGGCCCGATTATGACGAGGCCCTGTGCGTCGATGAAGTGCTGGAAATCCCGGTGCAGATCAACGGCAAATTATCCGGGCGGGTGAAAGTGGCGGCGGAGGCGCCGCCGGAGCAAGTGTTGCAGGCGGCTCTGGCCGACGCCCAGGTGCAAGCCCGTCTGGCCAATCGCTCGCTTCGCAAACATATATACATCCCGGGGCGAATGCTGAATCTGGTGGTGTAAACCCCATCCGCTTATTTCAGCGCTATCGCCAACCCCAGCATGATGCTTTGGCCCAGCTGCCGCCGGGCGCCCAGCTGCGCCTCGTAGCTGACGAACAGGCTTGAATTCGCCGTCAGGTAGCCGTTAACTCCGCCGCCCAGCAGCGCCGAATCGCGCGAGGGCGCCGCGGTGTTGACCACGAACGAGCCGCCCAGGCCGGTGAACGACGCCGTGATCCCCTGGCTGTTATTTAAAAATTCATGCTGCCAGAAGGCATTGACGTTCCAGCTCCACGGCAGCGGCGAATGGCCCCAATGCCAGGTATCGCCGAATTGACCGCCCAGCAGTGAACGCAGCGAATTAACGGTCTGCGCGGAAACGCTCAGATCGAACGGACTGCCGGTTTCGGTATAGCTGCCGACGTTCAGATAGGTGTAACCCAAGCCCGCCGCCGGCCCCCATTTGAAGTTGCTGTGGGGTGATCCCCAATTCAAGCCGGCCAGGGCGTTTAGGTCGGCTTCGTTGCCGGCGGGACTGCTGCTGGCGGTGCCGCCAAAAACATCGCGGTGCAGCGTGTAATCGTTATAGGTGTAGCTGCCCATGATACTCACATAGTCGTCCCGCTTGTCCCGCAGCCCCACGTAAACGCCGGGGGAATAACTATGGTCGGTCAGTTCGCCCTCTCCCAAGTCAGCGCCCGTGTAGCCATAGGAAAAGAACGCGCCGAGCACCAGGCGCGACGCCATATCGTAATCGAGGCCGGCGATGGCGTTGCCGGTGGTGAAGTGCGGCGTTTGACCATTCACGCCGGGCAGATTGGCGAAGATGGCCTGGCCGCTTAGGAAGCCGGAAAGGGCGCTCGCTGTGGTCGGTGGACCGATGGATTGCGGCGCCGCCTGGGGCGCCGGGGCGTTTTCCCACGAATTACCCACAGGCGCGGTATTGCTCCAGGCATTGTCGTTCCAGGAATCCAGATAGCTGGTGGCTGCCTGCGCTGCCTGGGCGTTGGACTGCATGGCGGCATTCAATGCGGCGGTGAAGGGATCCGCGTTGGGTGTATCCAGCAGGGCGAAGCCGGCGGCGTTAAAGCCGCTGACACCGTTGAAGACGTTGCTGATCTGGCCAAATATCTGTTGGCCGTCCAGGATGCCGGTCTCGATCGCCGTGCCGGCAAACGCTTGGGCCGCCGCCTGCGGCGTAAGCGTCTCCAGCGTTGGGCCAATCTGATCGGTCGGCAATTGGCTTAACAGCTGTAAGTCCACGGCCAAGGGCGAGGTCGCCGCCAGTGTGTTCGGCGTGGCGAAGGTATCCAGATAGTTGGCGAGGGCGGCTTCATTCGGGGTCAGGTTGTACGCCGCGACATCGAAAAGCGTTTGCGCTGTAATCACGACACCGGTGCCGGGAACCACGCTTTCATAAAAGTTGAGGTGGTCGGTGTTGAAATTCGGATCGGTGGTGCTGGGCAGCTCCACCGGGGTGGAAGCCGTGGTAAGCACGCCCGCCCCGCTGGTTCCGAAGTTCTGTTGGGTCGTGCCCGTTGCGGGGGCGCTGAACGGATACGCCTTATTACCAGCGGCAACATAGGGTGCGGTGATGATGCCGGTGGTTTTGACAAGGGTGTATTGATCGAAATCGGCTGGAAACGGCCGGCCCGTGGCTGGGTTCATGGCCAGGTCCAGGGTTAAGGTGTTGGTCCAGGGTGGGGCGCTGGCGTCGAATGTGGCGGCGCCATTATTCACGAGATTGACGGAGTCAAAATCGCCGGAGGCGGGTGAACCGGAGATGGTCAGCACCAGCGTGGAGGTGTCCTGTTCGTAAGCAGCGCTCAGGCCGCTGCCGGGGGCGCCCACGTTAATGGTCACGCCGGTGCCGATGGAGCTGGTTCCAAGCTCCTTGGCGAGCAGTCCGTTGATGGTTTCCAGGGTGGCGCGATTTTGCACCGTCACGTTGCCCTGGCCCAGCACATTCGTGGAAAGCGGTTGAAGTGATTCGCTTGGTGATGGGCTGTTAAGGATCGCCACGGCCGGGCTGGTGTCCACAACCAACGTGGCGCCATTCTCGACGGTGGTTCCGCCGTTATAGGTATTGTTGGTTGGCGTGCCGCTGTTAGAGAGCAGCGGTTCGAGCACCATAATCGGCGTTCCGATGCCGCCGGTCAGGCTGTTCACCGTCAATGCGCCAACGCCGGTGATGGTGCCGGAAAAAAAGCCGCCGCTGTCCACGGTCAGCGTCCCGTCCGTCAGCTGGATCGTACCCGCCGAGCCGTTCAGGGCGCCAATGGTCTGACCGGCGGCCTGGTCCAGCTCAAAGACGGCGGTGTCGCCATTAACGGTAAGATCCCCGCCGCTGTAGAGTGAGCCGGTCAGGTCCAACACACCGCTGGTTATCGTGGTGCCGCCGGTGTAGGTGTTGGCGGCGGAAAGTGTTAAAGTGCCTTTGCCGGAAACCGTGATGGCGCTGGATGACGAGGTTCCATCCACGAGCGGGGCGCTAATCTGGCCATTCACGTTCATAACGATGTCGCCATTGACATCCAGGCTGTAGGGGCCAGTGCCCGGCGTGATTTCGTAGGTGCTGCCGTCGGCCGTCGAATCGAAGACGATACCGGCCGCGACTATGTCCGCGCCCAGCGTGATCGTGTAGACGGTCTGGCCGCCTGGGTTGCTGTTGGTGTCGGTTCCCAACACAGCCACACTGTTGGCGGTGTTACTCCAGGCGCTATCGGTGGGGCTGGTCGGGTTTGAAAGGACATCGCTCCACACCGTGTTGGTGCTGCTGGTGTCCCAGGTACCGCTCCCGTTGGTGGGCGCGGCCGCGGTGGCGCCTCCGGCATCCCAAATGAGGATCGGCGATGCCGACGGCGCCTGCCCGGTCGTGGTCACAGTAAAGCTGTTGCCCGCGCCATTGAGGGCGGAGGTCGTCGCACCAAGCCCCGAGGCAGGCACCAGATTGATTTGCGTGTAGGGAAAATCACTGATGACGCCGGTGACTCCGTTCAGCGTCGCCACGGCATTCGAGAATGTGATGCTGCCGAAGTTCGCCAGCGGCGCAATGGTGTAGCTGCCGCTGCCGTTGCCGATCGCCGGCGCCTCGGCAATCCATTCCGCGGAAGAGCGCGCATCGCCGGGACTCTGTTGCGTGATGCTGAAATTATAACCCGTGGTCAGATTGTCCAGCACCAGTTGGTACTCATTGTTACCCAGGTAAGCGATGGACCCTTTTATCGCATTCCCCGGCGCTACGGCCATCCCGTTGATGGGCACCGCGGCGGCAGGGTACAGCTCCCACCAGGCATAGTAACTCGTCGCGCCGCTGATGACCTGGGCCGCTATGCCGTCCTGTTCGACCGTTTGGGAGTTAAATCCGTCCAGCCCGACCCAGAAAGCCGCGTAGCTGGGCGAACTGGTCGAACCGGATGTAACCGTGGGAACCGTCCATGTACCGGCGACATAGCTGAACGTCTGGGAAGGCGAGTTCACGGTATCCGCGTAACCGGACCAGTTCAACGAGGCGGAGGTACTGCCGCCGAACGCCGCCGATCCGTAGGCGGCTGGGGCATGGCCGAGCACTCCCGCCGCATCCAGAGCACAAGCCGCGGCGGCCAGCAACGCCGCGCGACGCCAGCGGCGAGGGGACATGCCACGCGCCCATCCGCAAATCCCTGGCGCCGTCACCCCGGATTCTCCGGATATGGACACGAATCGTGATTTAGCACCGCCGTATCTCATGGTATGTCCCTTTCGGTCAAGAACTCCCGGCGCCGAGACGCCCGCTTACGGTGGCAAGATGGCGGCATGATATAACTGGCTTGCTCAACCTGTCAAATAAAAACACGGGTGTTAGGTTTTCAGGGGTGTGGCCAGATTTTTTGGCAAGCACTCCCTGGACGCAAGGTGACCGGGACGAACTCTTGTAGAAGCGGCGTCGCGCCGCTTTTCGTGCGCATAAGCGGCGAGACGCCGCTTCCACTATAGTTGCCAAGACACCTGGCCACACCCGGTTTTCGGTGTTTGGTCGTCTTCGCGCCCTTCGCGGCTTCGCGTGACCCCAGTTCAAAATCAATATTCGAAAAAGCCGGGCCTATCGCCAGAG
>JAKCCC010000223.1 GCA_021838985.1 Planctomycetota bacterium | reverse complement strand
AAGAGCTTTGCTCGCCAAATTGACACGGAGGCGAAATCACCTCGGTACGGAAATGTGGTTTAGAAAGAAAAGTTTACGGCGACAGGCTGTTGCAGAGGATGTCGCTGAGAGAACAAGCCTTTGGGCGTGGTTGAGCCGGCAAGACCGTTGGCTGGTCGCCGGAACGCTCGGATTTTTTCTAGCCATCATGGCCCTGAATCTGATCCCGGTGGCTCCACAGTACTGGCCCGCCAAGACGATTGGCGGTACTATTCGGGCTCCGGTCACCTTCAGCGTGGCGAATCCTGCGCGGCTCAAGGCCCTGCAAAAAGCGGCGGCCGCCAGGGTTACACCCGTCTTGCGGTTCAATACCCAAGGCCATCTGGCAGAAGTTATTGAAAATCAGTTGACCAATCTGCCGTACGACGTGGCGGCGATTGTCCATTCTACGGACCTGCCCAAGCCTTTGCGGATACGGTTTCCGGTGATGAGCCAGGCTGCGCTCGACTGGCTGCATCAGGTGGTCCGCACCGACGGCTTCCATGATTATCAGCTGGATGTGGAACACCTGCTGCGGGAATTGAAAGGCCATCCGGTGGTGGACCTGAAGACCTGGCGGAAGATTGCCCGCGGTTTTCCAAGCCAGGCTTTGCTGGGCGTGCCGCGGGCCGGCCAACCCTTGCCGCCGATCGTGGCCTCCTGGAAGCTGGGTATTCTGGGACCGCGTGGATTGGTATTTGCCCCTCTGGTGAAACGGTGCTTTCCTCCGGCCGCCTGTCCGATGATTGTCGGTTACTTGGCGGCCCTGGGTCAGCCGACTTTCGTGCTGGATAGCGCCGCCACGACCGCCATGGTCAAAAGCCGCGAGGCGGCGGTGCCTATGCCCCTGTCGTTGGTCCGGCAGGGACAAGTCATCGCCCGCCGCGGCGAAAAGCTTACCCCCCGTCTGCGCCGACTTCTCCGGGCGGCCCGGATGAGCTATCTGCGGCAGCAGCAAATCCGCCATCCGTGGCTGAAGGTTCAGATCCTGATCGGCGCCTGGCTGTTAACGGCGGTACTGGTGCTCATCGGTGCCATGTACTTTGGCGGACGGATGCGGCAGGATCGCCTACGGCACCCCTGGGCGCCGCCCCTGCTGCTGCTGGCGGCGATGGCTGCGGCCAAAGCCTTCGCCGTCCTGGGTGTCGATCAATGGGTCTACCTGTACGGCCTGGGTTCCGTGTTTCTCACAGCGATAATCCTAAACCTGGCTTACGGCCAGCGGCTCGCCTTGGGTTTGGTTACGCTGGAGGCACTGCTGGTGACCCTTGCGATCCATCAAAGCCTGGGCTTTTTTCTGGCGGCGTTTGCCGGCGCCATCGCCCTGATCTGCCTGCTGACGGAAATTCGCACCCGCACCCAGTGGTTTCGCATGGGTTTGCTAGCAGGGGCTATCACGGTCGCCATGGTGTTCGGCTACGGCTTTTTCCACGGCACCTTGGCCCGGACAGGAGCCGTTCCCTGGGTATTCGGCAGCAGCCAGCTAAGCCTGGGATCCATGGGGCGGGAGGCCATCCTGGCCGCGGCGGCCGTCACCGCCGCGATGTTGTTGATTCTTCCGCTCCTGCCGGCCATCGAAAAATTCTTCGGTGTGACCACAGCTATGACCTTGCTGGAACTGGCGGACACCAACCATCCGCTACTGCGCCGCCTGGCGCTGGACGCGCCGGGCACTTTTAATCACTCGCTGATCTTAGGCGCCTTGGCGGAAGCGGTGGCCCGTCAGATTGACGCCGATGCCCTGCGCTGCCGCGTGAGCGCTTACTATCACGATATTGGCAAACTGCTCAAACCTGACTATTTCATGGAAAATTCCAATGGCGGGACCAACCGCCATTCCCGGCTTTCCCACACGATGAGCGTGTTGATTGTGATCGGCCATGTGAAGGATGGTCTGGAGCTGGCGCGTGAATACAATTTGCCGGCCCCCATTCGCCAGGGCATCGCCGAACACCACGGCACCACCATCGTTGAATACTTCTACCAGGCCGCCTGTCAAAAACAGGCCCGCGAGGCCGTGGCCGGCGGCGCGTCTAACCAGGTCCGCGATACCGAATTCCGCTACCCGGGGCCGAAACCGCAATCCCGTGAGACCGCGGTGCTGATGATTTGTGACGCCCTGGAGGGGATCGTCCGCTCCCAAGGGGAGCTGGCGACCGGGCGGATAGAAAACACCGTGCACCAGCTCGTGATGAAACGACTGTTGGATGGTCAGTTCGACGAATGTGCTCTGACCATGGCGGATCTGGAACGGATCGAGCACGCGCTGGTCCGGGCCTTGCCCGGCGTCTATCACGGCCGGACCGCCTACCCGTCCGCCGAACCGCTGGCCCAGCCGGCCTAGCCTGAACGTTATTCACGATGACTGTGCATATCACCATCCAATGGGACCCTGCCGCTTGTGGCCGCGGACGCGAACCGTCCGTCCGTTGGCTTAAGCGCCAACTCGGCGCCGCGGCGGAGCAGATGCCCCGGTGCCGCGGCCGCTGGTCCATCTGGCTGTTGGATGACCGGCGCATGGCGGAGCTTCATGAGCGCACGCTGCATCGGCCTGGCCCCACTGATGTGTTGACGTTTGATTGCCGGCCGGATCCATCGCGCGCGGATATACTGGATCTGGAGACCTGCGCCGGCTTCCAGCAGGCGCAGCGCCAGGCCCGCGCCCGCGGGCACCCGCCACGCCACGAGTTACTCCTGTACCTCATCCACAGTCTACTGCACGTCTGTGGTTACGATGACCACGCCCCCGCGGCCGCACGGCGCATGCACCGGCGGGAAGACGCCATTCTAGCCAACTTGGGGCTCGGCCCGGTCTATTACCGCCGCCGCGCCAGGTTGCCTCCGGCCTTGGCCCTCGACCATCGCACCTCGCGACGGCATCGGAGGCGGCAATGAACGGGACCATCCTGTTCATGGGTTTAGCGTTGGGGGGCAGCCTGATGGGGTCCGCCCTGGCGTATGCTTTGCGCGTGATGTCGCGCGTAACCCTGGAAACGCAACTGATCAAACGGAGGCGCCTGTCGTGGCTGGACCGCCTGGTGGAGCATCAGAACGAGCTGGCGCTGACCGCAGCGCTGGTGCGGATCGGCTGCAACGTCGCGGTGGTGGCCCTTAGCATCTTCGCCTGCGCCGGCGCCGGGCCTGGTGCCGGCGGTCCGCTGGCACTGGCCGGCGGAGCGCTGCTCGCCGCTATCCTCTTATTGATCTTTTCCGTGGGTCTGGCCGATGCCTTGGCTCATTATGCCGGCGAGGCCTTGATCGCAGCGCTGGTGCCGCTGCTCTGGCTGGTTTACCGTCTGCTGTATCCGCTGGTCTTGTTTCTTCGGCTATTCGACGGAGTCGTCTGCCGATTGGCTGGACGAACCCCCCAGTCGCAGGCCCGGGCGGAGGTCGTGGAAACCACGCGGGAAATTCTGGCGGCGGTCTCCGAAGGCAGTGCCCACGGGGCGGTCGACGAAGAACAGAAGAAGATGATCGAAGGGATCATCAGCTTTCCAGATCTGCAAGTGGGGCAAATTATGACGCCCCGAACCGACATGGTCACCGCCGCGGTCCACGCCCCGTTGTCCGAAATCGCGGACAAAATCATTCGCGATGGCTTGTCGCGCCTGCCCATTCATGACGGCAACCTGGACAATATCCTCGGCATTCTCTATGCCAAGGATCTGCTGGGCTTGCTTGGCTCCGCTTCACCGGCGGCGGTATTTAACCTCCGGACCCTGCTGCGGCCTCCCTTATTCGTGCCGCATACGAAGCCTTTGCGGGACCTGCTGCGCCAATTCCGCATGCAACAGGTGCACATGGCGATTGTCCTGGATGAATTTGGAGGGACGGCAGGTCTGGTCACCAGCGAAGATATTCTGGAGGAGATCGTCGGAGATATTGCGGATGAGTACGAAAAATCACCGGCGAGCCACATCCAACATCTGGACGAAACCACCGTGGAAGTGGATGGCCGCATGAATGTCACGGATCTAAATCGCCAGCTCGATTTAGATCTGCCGGAAAGTCAGGACTACCAAACCATTGGCGGCTTGGTGATCCACCAGCTGGGTGCGATTCCCGGCCGAGGCGAGTCCTTAAGTGTCAGAGGCGTGCGGCTTACCGTCACTGAAAGCGATCCCCGTCGCATTCGTAGAATCCAGCTGCGTCGGCCCGAGGCACTCGCGTGAACCTTTCAGCCGCACCTGGAGGCGCAGGGCGCCATGGCCTTCCATGGCCAGAGGGTCGGTGCGAATCTTATGCTTTTTCCCGAGATTGTCACCCGCAGCTGTCTCGGAGGGGTCTGCAATGAACGGGCCGCCTTCGGCTATAACCGCGACGGCAAAAAGGGCCAACGGCAAATCATCATCGGGCTGCTGTGCAATGCCCGGGTCCAGCCGCTGTCGATTGAGGTTTTTGCCGGCCACACCCAAGACACCGCGACGATGGCCAATCAGATCAGTAAGGTCGTCGATCGCTGTGGCCGTAGCGACTCCCGGATCGGCGGTGCGGTGACCTGGGGTCGCTACAGCGACTCCCAGACTGGCCGACCAGCAAAAGCTCGACGGCTGCTATGTCCTCCAGACCGATCTGACCCCAGCCCAGCTCAACGCGCAAGGTGTCACGCCGGCTACAAGGACCGGGCCCTGGTAAAGTGGGTGTTCCGCACCAGCAAATCGAAGATCCGCTACGGCGGAACGATGCAACTGCAGATGCGTCCG
>JAKCCC010000222.1 GCA_021838985.1 Planctomycetota bacterium | reverse complement strand
ACCTGGAGCATTCCACGCCGAACCTGATCACCGCCATGCTTTGCCTGGACGCCATGACCGAACAGAACGGCGCCACGGTGGTATTGCCCGGCACGCATCGCATCCCCCATGAACAAGTAAAGCCCGGAGACCGGGACATCCCGGAAAAGGACCTGCCCGCCGGCCCGCGGGTGACGGTCACCTGCCCCGCTGGCGCGGCGGTGTTATTCCACGTCAACCTCATTCACGGCGGCGGAGCCAACCGGTCCGACGTCCCGCGCCGCAACGTCATCGGCATCTGGGTTGGCCCGGATACCTACCCCGTCACGGCGGCCCGTTATGCTTACCAGGGCCTCATGCCCTTAAGTACGGATGTGGCCCGGCAGCGCCAGGTGGCCATGAGCTTTCCCAGGCTGGTGGCGCGGTCATCGACAGGTTGAAGAGGTGTTCTATCACACGCTGCGGGCAATCTATCCGCGCGGGAGTTTGAGCTAGCATGACTGAGTTGACCCCCCGGCAACGAGTCGAGATATCCCTCCATGGCGGGTGCTCCGATCGCGTGCCGTTTACCATCTACGAAACCATGCTCCCGCAGTGCGCCGCCGAGCGTGCGCTGCGTAACCGGGGCCTGTGCATCGTCAAGCGCGACGTGCCGGTGTTCAAGACCAGTTGGCCGGATGTGAAAATCACGCAGCGGGTATTTTGGGAAGACGGCCGGAAATTCCTGCGGACCTTTTATGAAACGCCCGTGGGTAAAGTCAGCACGCTGGAGGAACCTCAACAGGCCACTTCCTGGCATCATGAGAAAATGTTCAAGTCGCCCGACGATTATAAAGTGATTTTGTTCATACTTCAGAACGAACGTTACGTCCCGGACTATGCGGGTTTTATTCAAGCCGAAACGGATTTCGGGGATGACGCCATCTTTCGCGCGGGAATTGGATTGGAACCGCTGCAGGCGCTGATCTCCGGGCCTTACCTGGACATGCAGGATTGGTGTGTCCAGTGGATGGACCATCGCGATGAGGTGCTCCAGCTCTACGCCGCTCTCGTCGAGAATCGCCGTAAAATTTATCCGCTGGTGGCGCAATCCCCCGCCTTGCACGCCAATTACGGCGGCAACGTTACGCCGGAGATCATCGGCTTGGAGACTTTTGCGCAATATTACCTTCCGCACTACCACGAAGCCGCGGAGCTGTTTCACCGGCATGGCAAGTTGATCGGCTGCCACTTTGACGCGAACTGCAAAGCCCTGGCCGCGGCCATTGCCTCCACGGAGTTGGACTATATTGAAGCCTTCACGCCGGCGCCCAACTCGGATATGACTTTGGCCGAAGCGCGCGCCGCCTGGCCCGGTAAAGTTCTCTGGCTCAATTTTCCTTCCTCCTTTCACCTGAAATCCGATGCGGAAGTTGAGGCGCTCGCCGTTGATCTCTTGAACCAAGTGGGCTCTGTGGAGGGTTTGATCATGGCGGTTACGGAAGATATGCCGCCCCACCGTTGGCGGGACAGTTGCCGTGCTATCATGGACGGCCTGGAGCGGCATGCGCGGGAAAATCCGGGTGTTTACACCGCGGGCCGACGAGGTCTGCGCCTATGAAGGTTCATATAGACCAGGGCCTGTGGCCTACCTTCGCCGCCCCCAAGGTTTCGACCGCGGCCATGGCGCCAGGCCTATATTTCGCCGCACTGCTATCGCCCACTTGAAAGTGAACGGAATATGACCCGTGAATCCAATAGGTCCGGGATTGCCCCCCCCTCCCCTGGCATTCGTGACGTATCACGTGTCGCCGGCGTTTCGATCACCACGGTCTCCCGGGTGCTCAATAACAGCGTCATTCCGTCGGAAGCCACGCGCCGGAAGGTGCTGGAGGCCGTGGAAAAAGTTGGCTATCGTCCGGATCCGCTTTTCAGCGCCGCCCTGCGCCGGCATCGTTCCGGACGGGGAGTTGAGCCCGTGAAGACCAAAACCATTGGTTTTCTGATCATGCGCGGACTCCAGGAGGCAGCACACCGCCGCCATGAAGATTACTATTCGCGCGTCTTATCCGCGGTGTGGAATGTGGCCAGTAAACAACGCTATCATGTCATGTTCGCCGAAGTGGACGCCGGCGAATCCCGCGTTCCGGATCTGGTCGCGGAAAATCGCGTTGACGGCCTGCTGGTGGAAGCGGAGCTGAGCGCGGCCTTGCGCAAGGTGCTCGTGCACCGGCTGCCCACGGTGTTCATTGACCGGACCTACGCTGATCTTGCCGCCGACGCGGTCGTGACGGACTACGTTCAGGCGGTCACGGATGTGCTGGGATATCTCTGGCAGTTGGGGCATCGTCAAATAGCGCTGTTTTCCGATACGGTCGATCGCTTTTACAACCATGAATCCTTGGAGGGCTTTCACCGTTTCTATGAATCCCGCGGCCTCCCGCTGCTGTGTCCGGAGCTAAGCCAACCCCAGGATATTCACCCTGAGATCAACGACCAAGTGATCGACGCGTACCTTACGCGGCTCTGGTCCACCAAACCCCGGCCAACCGCCGTGGTGGCCGTCAGCAACGTTTATGCCGAATTCATGCTGGCCCACCTGGCCAAAATGAGGCGCGTGGTGCCGCGGGATCTGAGCGTGGCCAGCTTGAACGACCTGAGCGTAACGGATATCCCGGTCCACCCGGCCTTGACTTCCTATCGGGCATCGATGGATCGAATCGGGGCCAGCGCCGCCGAGTTATTGCTGCAGCGAATTCGCGATCCCCAGCGTCCGACTTTCAGGCTTCTGGTCAGTGGCCGGATGATCGAGCGGGCCTCCTGCGGGCCGCCGCCGGATACCTCTGAACTCGACCTACCCTGATTGTTTTGGGTGCATGAGTATCCGAATGCTTCGGAAATCCCGGTTCCGCGACAGGCTTTGGCACACCCCGCAGTGCTCATGGACGTCGCAAAATTCCGCACGGTGCGGCGAGGTTCACGCAAACCATGTCTTCGATTCCTCCCAATCGACAAAAGTTGAGTCAAACATCTATGGTGGATAAGAAACACAACGCGGAAGCCGGCGCCAGCCGTCCCCGGCGAAAACCAGCTTGGTCCGCGAGGATTGGCCCACCGTGGAAGATAACCGCTGTCCAGTTGGACCTGGCTCGACACCTGGAAACGGTCGACTATATCAACCAATATGCGCGTTTTGTCGCCGCACAGGGTTTCAACACCCTGGTGCTCTACCTGGAAGGGCGAATACGGACTGAATCTTTTCCGTTTCGCCCACGGGCCGAGTCGTATTCTCTGGAGGACATGCAGCGTGTGGTAAACCATGCCCGCGAACTGGGGCTGGACGTGGTTCCAGTGGTGCCGACGTTAGGCCATTCCGAACAGTTTGTACGCTGCCGCCAGCTTCGCCATTTGGCGGAAGAGCGCGACGGTCAGGGGCGTTGGAAAGGGTTGGCGTCGCCTTGCACTTTCTGCCCCTCGTTAGACGAAACCTACCAATTTCTGGAGCGCTATTGCACGGAGCTCGCCGAGGTATTCCGCGGGCCGTGGTGGCATGTGGGGCTGGATGAATCCTGGAACTTGGGCTTCTGCCGGCGGTGCCGGAAGCGCTGGCGGTCAAGGGGCTTGGGTTGGATTTTTACCCAGCATGTACGGCGCGTGCATAAAATCATCGCCCAACTTGGCAAGCGGATGTGGTTTTGGGACGACATGTTGTCAGCGGTGTTTCCGGAGGAGCTTGCGAATTTGCCGTGGGACGCGGTGCCTTGCCACTGGCAGTACGACGAGACTATCGAACCGGAAGGAATCCGGGACAACTTTATCAACCGCCGGCGACGGAACTGGCTGCAAATCTATGCCCAGCACGGGCTGGATGTTGTGGTCTGCCCGGGCGGGCCGCATCCGCTGCAGAACATTGAAACCTTTACGGATTATGCGCGGCGTCATCGCATCTTGGGTGCGGTGCTCACGCAATGGGAGGGTACGCCGCGGCGCCAGCCGGCCAATCGGACGGTGGTGGCGTTCACGGGGCGATTGTGGAATCGCACTGCTTTTGATCCGGCGGCCGCCTGGGATGACGCTCTTAAGACGGTGCTTCCCCGAATCTCCGCCGCCTTGCGCCAGGCGGCGGGGGAAGTAATACGGTTGGCATCGGGGCATTCCGGCGCCAACCTCGCGGCCATCCGGGAAGCGGCGCGACCCTATTTCAACGGTCTGCCGGTGCGGGAGGAACGCTTCGAGCAGACGGCGCTGCGGCTGGCGCTGGCGGGCTTGCAGCGGCAGCGGCGGCTGGAACCACCGCCGCATAACCAGAAAGCGTTTTGGGATCATCTGGAATGGACCGTGCGGATGTTGCTGATGGGATGGCAGCTGCGCCGGTTCGTTCCGCTGCTTTATGATCCCACGCGGCCCGTTGCGGACCGGGAAGCAATCACCCGACAAGCCGCGACCTTACGGGACCAACTAAGCGGATTGCTCGGATGCCTCGGACACAATTTTCGGGCTTGGGGCTATGCCGGACACCCCAGCGATCAAAAGGATTTCGCCGCCTGGCAGGCGCTGGCCGAACTTTTTCGGCCGCTCTGGGGGCGAGCGTGGCGTAAGCCGTCGCGCCGGAACTGGCTGCTGATTCTCCGCCTGTTCCTGCAGGATTTTTATGGCGTGCCGATCCTGAAGGTTTCCCTGACCTTCGGCGCCGCGCAAAGGACTATCCTGGAAGGAACCTACAAGCCTACGGGCATTTTGCGCGGCCGGATGGGCGGTCATTACGATCTGTTTGT
>JAKCCC010000221.1 GCA_021838985.1 Planctomycetota bacterium | reverse complement strand
AGGCAGCCTAAGCGATACGGGGGATTTATGGTCCCGGCGGACCGTGGCATGCGCCGCGATTGTGCCGGCCGCGCCGCCGTCGGGCACGCCACCCCCTGGAACGCACCGATTCGCCTGGTCGAGCCGCTCCTTGTTGGCGACACGCCGCGAGGACGCCAACCCGCTGCGGCTACGCCCCGCAAAATTCCGAACAATATTGAATCTTGATCGGGAGTGCTGTGCCGGTCGCGGCCAACGATGACCAAGCGGGTCTGTACCATCGGTTCGTCGCGGCTGGGGCACAACGCTCGGCGCTGGACGGGGTACGAATCCCGGCGCTGAGCCAGGGGAGGCCAATTTGGGCACTTCTCAAACGCTCCCATCTGTTGTGCTTATGTTATTTGGCGCGAAAGACAACCAGCGCCTCGCAGTGGCGGACCCGGATATCTACGCCCTGGACGCTTATTTCCGCCGCGGCCGGCTGCTGCTGTGATGCAGTGGGCTGTTGGCGCAGCACAAGCCCAACTCCGCCGGTCGCGCTCTGGCCGGCGCAGCGGCTTGGGGGTGCCCAGATCCGGTGGCAAGGACGTGTCGGCGGACGGCACCCATGCCGCCGCTAAGACCATTGGGGATTGGGCGATATCACCGATGACCGGTGGTTGCCAGAAGATATGGCCACACCACCGCGGCTTTGATCCGTACCGATCAGGTCCGCCCCGGCGGCGGCGTAGTGTCCCGAAGCGAACTCTGCAGGCTTTTCAGCGCTTCCCAGGCCTGCTGGGGCGACATGCGGTTTAAATCCAAAGATTGCAATTGGCCTAGCGCCTGGGTCTGCGCGGATTCAAACAGGACGCCGGGCTGGGCCGCGGTAGTCGCGGCACGGGGGCGAATTTTGCCGACATGGACAGTCAGTTGCTCCATCAACCGCCGGGCCCGCGCAATGACGCTGCGCGGCACGCCGGCCAGACGTGCCACCTGCACTCCATATGAACGATCCGCCCGTCCGGGCACAATACGGTGCATAAACACAATCTGATCCTCCCACTCCCGCACCAGCACGTTGTAGTTGACCACCGCCGCAGCGGTCTCCGCCAATTCCGTCAATTCGTGATAATGCGTGGCAAACAGCGTGCGGCAGCGGGTGGTATCGGCAAGATACTCCGTGATGGCCCAGGCCAGGGCCAGTCCGTCCAACGTGCTGGTGCCGCGGCCAATCTCGTCCAGAATAACCAGTGAATCCGCGGAGGCATGCAGCAGAATGTTGGCGGTTTCGGTCATTTCCACCATGAAGGTGGATTGGCCGCCGGCCAGATCGTCGGAGGCGCCCACCCGTGTGAAGATGCGGTCGGTCAGGCCCACCGTGGCCTCCCGTGCCGGAAGATAAAAACCCGCCTGGGCCATCAGCACCAACAGCGCCACCTGGCGGATATAGGTCGATTTCCCGGCCATGTTCGGGCCGGTGACCAATTGCAGCGTCGGGCCGCCGGCGGTGAAGGTGATGTCGTTGGGAACGAATTTATCTTCCAGCACCTGTTCCACCACCGGGTGGCGGGCTTCCACGATATGCAACTCGCGGGCGGCGGTGAGTACGGGGCGGCAGTAGCGGCGGGTGCGGGCCAGATGGGCGATGGAGCCGTAGACATCCAACTCGGCCAGGCGCTGGGCGATATCCTTAAGCGTTTGCACCCGGCCGGCCAAATCTTCACGCAGTTGCTCATATAAATCCTGCTCCAGGGCGCGGCCGCGTTCCTGGGCGGTGAGCATTTCCGCCTCAAATTTTCGAAGCTCTTCGGTGATATAGCGTTCGGCGTTCTTGACCGTCTGGCGGCGGATGAATTCCGCCGGAATCTTTTCCGTGTGGGCATGGCTGATCTCAATGTAATAGCCAAAAACCTTATTATAACCGACTTTCAGGGAATGGATGCCGCTGGCTTGAATCAGCTTCCCCTGGTAATCCGCCAGCCACGCCCGGCTGTCGCGCGTCAGCAGGCGCAGGCGATCCAGTTCCGCATGATAGCCGTCGCGGATCACACCGCCGTCGCGGAGGTGCGCCGGAGGTTCCGGGACCAGAGCGGCGCGGATTTGGGCTGCGATTTCCGCGGCCGGCGCGGCGGAAGGCTCCAGCCTGTCACGCAGCGAAATCCGGCCGGTCGCCTGCGCCAGCAGCCGCAAAATGGCCGGCGCCGTTTCCAGTGACCGGGCCAGGGCCAGCAAGTCGCGGGGCCCGGCCCGGCGGCAGCAGATGCGCCCGGCAATACGCTCAATGTCGCCGCAATCGCCGAGGATCAACCGGACCTGATCCTGCAACTCGGGCCGGTCCAGCAGTTCCGTCACCACCGCCAAACGCTCCTCAATCGCCGGGGCCTCACGCAGCGGAAACACCAGCCAATTCCGCAGCAGGCGCGAACCCATAGGCGTCACGGTGCGGTCCAGCGCTGCGACCAGTGATCCCTGGGCCGTGTTGCCGCGAATCGACCGCAGCACTTCCAATGAGCGCAGGGAAGTTGGATCAATCACCAGATGCCGGCTTCGCTCAAAGGGGCGTGGTGGCTCCAGATGCTCCAAGGCCGCCTTCTGTGTTTCGTGCAGATACCCCAGCAATGCGCCGGCGGCGCGCAAGGCGGGATCGGATTCGTGCCCATAACCGAAGGCGGCGAAACCCAGCACGCCGTAATGTTCGCGGATTACTTTGCCGGCATGGTGGGGTTCGAGCTGCCAGGCGGGGCGCGCGGTCAGCGTGAGTTTCAGCGTTTCGCGGAGCTGACTGGCCCAGGGGGGGACCTGGTGGTCCGGGCTTTCCGCATAAAGCAGCTCGCGAGGGCGAATACGGGCCAATTCTTCGCGGCAGGTTTCCACGGAGCCGCACAGGGTCCGGAACTTGCCGGTGGAAAGCTCACACCAGGCCACCGCCGCCACGTCGTCGTGGCCGACGGCTAGCCGCCCGGCTTGCCGCCGCGGGTCATTGGGGTCCTGCGGCGAAACCGTGTGCGGCGACGGCGCTGCGGTCTCCGGAGTGTGCCCGCCAGCGGTCCCGGTGGATTCCGCGGTGCGGCTGGCGCCCAGCGGCGTTCTTTCCGGCGGCATCACCAGCGCGGCTAGAAAATTTTCCTCCCGGCTCTCGAGCATCGCCTCTTCCGTAAGCGTGCCGGGTGTCACCAACCGCGTGACCTGCCGATCCACGATGCCCTTGGCCTGACGGGGATCTTCCATCTGCTCGCAGATGGCCACGCGATAGCCGGCGGCGATCATCCGGTGCAGATAGGTTTCCACCGCATGGTGGGGCACACCGGCCATCGGCACCGCGCTGGGGCCTTTGCTGCGGCTGGTTAAAGCCACCCCCAGCACCCGGGCGATGGTGCGGGCATCTTCGTAGAAGGTTTCGTAAAAATCGCCGATGCGAAAAAAGAGAATGCAGTCTGGATACTGGGTCTTATAAGCCTGGTACTGCCGCATGGCCGGGGTCAGCGCCGCAGCGCTAAGCGTGGCGATACTCTGCTCACTTAAAGAACCAGCCATAGTCAGCGAATTATATAATGGCGGCCCGCCGCCAGCGATTCACCCTCCGCCGCCGGTTTGGTCGAACCGTCCTTCCTGCCCTGCGGGCGACTGCGGGCTATGAGGGGCGTGGCCCCGCGATTATCAGAACAAGTTCCTCATGCCCCTACTGGACACTCTCCAGAGGCGAGTCTTCGACCTGCGGAGCACGAAAATGGTCGTATACCGCACACGGCAATCAGAGCAGTTTTACTTCTTATGTGGCGGGGTTAATAGAGGACCGGTTCGGCATAGCCGATAACCTAAATGTTCACAGCGGGTCGCCGCGGGCGACGAAACTACCGAGGCATCGCCGGCTACGGGGTGGCTCGGCGCTACGCTACAGCGGAAGTGAAAACGCTCTAATGATACATTCCAAGGGCCAAGCCAGCGTGCATCTGGCCCAGGAAAGCGGCGGGGCGCCGCTTCTACCGTGATGAAGGGTACGTCTCAATAAGGGCCCTGTGTAGTAGACCGCAGGCGTCTCGGTCGCCACCGGCGAGCAAGTCGCCACAGCTTACCCGCTGCCGCGGGGCGACTCGCCGCGGCGAGATGCCCGCGCCCCATTTTCAGAACAGGATGAAACTTCCTATAATAAAGGCGGTTGCTCGCGGTGCCGGGGAAGCCCGGCGCTGCCGGCAGGAAAGGCCAACCCATGCCCGCGATGACCATCACCGAAAAGATTATCGCCCAACATGCCGGCCGGGCCCACGTCACGCCGGGCGAAAATGTTTGGGTGGATGTAGACATCTTAATGACGCACGATGTATGCGGCCCGGGCACCATCGGCATCTTCTATGAAAAATTCGGGGCCAACGCGAAAGTTTGGAATCCGGACCGGGTGGTGATTATCCCCGATCATTATATTTTCACCGCGGATCAGAAGTGCCACCGCAATGTGCAAATCCTGCGCGATTTTGTCCGGGCGCAGGGCCTGAAATATTACTACGATCCGGAATTCGTTAAGAGCGAGCCGGGGATGCCCAATCCGTATACCGATCCGACTAAAACCCACTATAAAGGGGTCTGCCATAAAGCCCTTCCAGAGGAAGGCCATGTGCGGCCGGGCGAAATTTTATTGGGTACCGACAGTCACACCTGCACGGCTGGAGCGTTCGGCCAGTTCGCCACCGGAGTGGGCAACACCGATGCCGCGTTCACCTTGGGCACCGGTAAAACCTGGCTGAAAGTCCCACCAACGATGAAGTTTACTTTCAACGG
>JAKCCC010000220.1 GCA_021838985.1 Planctomycetota bacterium | reverse complement strand
TAATCAAGCCCGACGACAATACCGCGGTCTGTCGCATCAAGCCGCCCTAAACGGCCTCCCAACCTTGGCCGTGATTTTATGGTAGGCGTATATACAGCACGCGCAGGGCTGGTCCGGCCACAGGTATCTGGAAGGGTGGGCTGCTGATGCCGTCCACCTGGACGTGAATACTATTTTCGCCGGGTGGCAGCGCCGCGGGAATCGCGTAAACCGTTCGCGGCAGCATCTGCCAATAGCGGGTATCCGCATGGGATGACGCGGCCAGCAGTGCGCCCGCCGCCAACATCCCCAGACCCGCCAGGGCCTGCGTCTGGTGGCCGCCACTGTTACCGGCGACCGCGGCGCCGCCGGCCATCAAGCCTGTTCCCAGCACCGCTTTGGCGGCGCGAATCGTGTCCATGGTCAGCCAGCGCTTGTCTTGCGCCAGGGCCAGCGTATCAACCATATCTGAATTGCTGATGCCCATGATTGCACGGCCATTATCCCACGCGTAGATCGGCGGAACCGGGCCAGCCTGTCGCGGGGTCGGGGTAAATACCGTCTGCGAACCGTACATGCCCGCGGCCCGGCGTCGTGGCCCCTGCCCATAGTCCACAAAGATAAGCGCATTGGTTCTCGGTTGATACATCTTCTGCACGACTGGTGAAATTGCTGGTTCCAGTTGTTCCGCCCGCTGGAAATTAGCCTGGGCCAGACGCGGTCGTCCCAATTTCAGATAGCACACACCGAGACCGAAGTAGCCCAAAGCAAAATTCGATTCGACGCGCGCATAGCGCTGCGCCGCCGGTAGCTGTCGGTCGGGATGGGCATAGCTACGTAGACGGAACAGGCTGTTCCGGAACGCGGCCCGCGCATTTTCATAATCGCCCTTGATTAAAAAAATCAGACCCAGATAGTAATACGCCATCGCCCGTTCAAACGGCTGGCCCTTCCAGACCTTTACGCCCTCATACACCACCACCGCTCCGAGCACTCGACTGCCCGTGTTGGTGTTGACGCTGCTCATGATCCGCTGCGCGGCAAGAAACGCTTGTTCGGCGCGCGGCAGATCACCCGCCGCCAGGGCGCACGAACCGTAGCGGCAATTGTTGAGCACATAATTCTTATTCGGCTTTTTGATCAGCGGAGCCATGGTTTGCTCCGCCTGCGGATACTGCCCCAGGTAATACAGGTTCACCGCTTCCCGCACCCGCGCCGAGGTGCTGGTGCACGCTGGCAGAAAAATCATCAGCAAAAAGGCGCCGAGTGCGGCGGGTACGCCGCCGTGGTGACACGGCGACACGGGCATCCGGCGGGGGTTTTCAATATTTTCATAGCCCGGAGCGTAAGCGACGGGGCGGGAATCCACGCCACGCGCGACAACCCCGGGCTGAGGCTTGGGGCCGCGAAGCGCGTCGTGCTCGCCGTTGGCCGCTGCAAGCTGATCGCTTCTAATACAAGAAACTCTCATGGACGGCCTTTTTAGTTTGATACGTGCCTTCCCAGATGATCCGGCCACTTTTGATCTTCGTCAGAAAAAACGTGCACAGGTAGTAATCGCTGCGATACTTCGCCGCCACGTGGGTATCCGAATAAAAGGCGGCCTGTAAAGCGTATTGCGGGAAGACTTCCCCTTCGTTCGGCCCCAATGCCGCCGCCGTCATCCCCTCCTGCCGCCGCAGGCGCCGAAACGTGGCGGGGTTGAGCACGAATACAAAACGCCGCCGCAGCGATTGATGGGCCGTCAGCAGCACCCGTACCCGGTGCAGAAAGATGTCCCCCTGATCCGGCGGAATCAGTGCATCGGTTTCATTCTTCAACTGGTCCAGGACAATCGTCATCGGCCCGTGCGCTGTGATCCGCACGATGGCGGGGTCGGTGGCGATGGCGGCGGCCATCTTGTCCGTCATCACTTTCAGGTCGCGTGAATCCAGAAACGTGTTGCGCGCGTGCACATTGATCGCCGGGCCAGCGCAGCCGGTCAACAGGAAGCCAAACCACACGATGGCCAGCAGGGCCTTCTCGAAAGTCGCCGCGCGGACGAAACCGCGACGCGAGGACACAAAGGGCAGCCGACGATTTTCGGTTGGCGATTTTCGCTCTCGTATGGCTTCGCTCCCGAAATCCCGCGCGTTATTCTGGTTCATCCTGTCGCCCCCATCGAAACTCGCCGCACGCACGGGGTTTGTGGCTGGACCTTTCGATCACGCACCATCCACGGGTCCGTGATCATCAAAGGAGGTTCGTGGCGTCTTTCCCTGAACCACTCTTCGTGTCTTCGTGGCGACGAGCGGACGAAGCCGGGGATCCCACATAAACGGTGGCTTGGTTTCTGATTCTCGTTTCCCGCACGCGTCAGTCGCCAAAATTCAGCGTGCGCACCTCATATTTGCGCTCCCAGACTAATTCCCCCGTATGGATGTCCACCAGTTTGAACGTGCACAGATAATACGTGGTCGCGGCGTTGGGCAAATCATAAAAGGTGCCGTTGAGCACGTATTGTGGCAGCAGCGTCGGGCTTTGCCACGTGCCCGTCTGCGTATTCAACGTCTTCTGTGTCCCGCCTAAGTACTTTTGCTGCATGGCCGTGGCCTGGCCCAATGGCAAGACAAAGGCGATGCGGTCGCGCGCATATTGGTTCAGCAGCGCCCGCATCCGGGCCAGATAAATCTGGTCATTCGCCCACGGTGTACTGGTTTCGTTGTGCAAACTGCCCATCACAATAATCACTTTGTTCGGATTGTTGGCGATGGCTGGAATGGTAAGCAGATCCGCCGCCAGTTTGTTGGTCATATCCACCAGATCGCGGGATTGCAGCCCCACATCTCCCGGCTGAAAGCTGGACACGCTGGGCCGATAGTAGTTATAGCCATGTGAGCAGCCGGCCAGCGCCAGCCCGCCCGCCACCAGCAGCCCCAATCCGGCCCGCCGGGCTGAAACGCTGATTTTTTTACCAATCATCAGACGCACTCCTTAAGAATCGGGGAATCCATCCCGATGCCATCGGGATGATTACCCGGTGCTCAAATGTCTTTCTTCGTGTCTTCGCCCCGCAGTTTAGTCGCCACGGCGACGGTCTATGATCCGGGAAATCCGGCGCATCTGTGGATTCGTTTCTCATCATCACGGCAAGGCCCGAATGTCCAGATCAAAATTGTCTGCCTGCGCGGTAAAGCTGGTGAACTTAATCTGCGCCCTGCTGTTATAGTCCGGCAACCGCAGTGTAGTCCACCCCGACGTTCCCTCCACCTGCACGCCCTGGGCGTTCAAAAACCGGTACTGATATTCCAAGATCAACCGGCCATTCTCCAAATTACGCACCGGGACCACCACCTGCAGTTGGCCGTCGCCAACTCGACTAACGATGGGTTCCTGCAGGTAAATCTGCCGCTGCAGACCGGTCGTGGCCAGGTGAATCTGCGGATATTGCGTAAGCACATCCCGGTTCGGCACAATCGGATTCCAGCAGCCGGCCAGGAACAACATGGCGATGGCCGCCAAACCCCAACTGGTAAGGACCGCCCCTGCTGAATATTGCTTCTTCATACTTCATACCTCATCTTTTTTGTCCCAGCGCTCCTCCGCGTCTGCGGTTGCGTGAGGAATATACGGGTTAACAGGCCTTCACGATTGTTGTGGTCAATCGTCATCCGTAAAAATCCGTGGATTCGCCCTTCGTGCCTTCGTGTTCTTGATCCGCCTCCGCATCTTCGGTGGGTGCTAGCGCCCTGTTCAATGCGCGGGCATGATCGGGTTTTCATTGATCGTCTTGACGGTCGTGTGGGTCTCCGTGCGAATCCGGGTGGTGGTTTTGATCGTCGTGGTCTTAAGCACCATCGGCCCCGTTATTTCCAGATCCACGGTGTTGTTCTGTAAATCCGTCGCCTTTAGACCCGTGGACACGCCCAGTTCCTGTTTCAAGGCGGAATAAAAATCGCCCGGACCGCCGCCATACTGCACGTCCAACTGCCCGTAAGCCGTTGTACTGCCGCCGGTCATGCCGCGATTGATCACCATGCTGACCCCTGGCACCTTCTGGATGAACCGCTTAATCTTCAGCACATCATCCACAGTGGCGGCATGGTAAATGCGTACGGTAATGGGATTAAGCACCCCTGGCGCCCCGCTCCAGATGGTGGCCAGGCTTTGCATGGTCTTGTCCGCCAGGTAGCTGGTGCATTGATCGATCATGGGCTTGCTCATCGGCAGCGGCAAGTCAATATAGTGCGTCGCCAGGATGCGGGCGTCGGTCGTGCTGACGGTCTGGGCCAGCAAACGCACCGCGGGGCCGGCGTTCGCCTGGGCCGTTGGTGCGGCTCTTATTTCCACCAGAACATCCGTGTTTAGCTGTTGTTTGAGCAGCGGCACCACCGCGGGGTCGCCGTTCTGCAGACGCAAAAATTTTTCCCGGTTAAGCACCTGCTTGGCCATACTGGCATTTTGAATATCCACCTGGCCATTCGCCCCCAGCAGATTAATCATGGACAAGCCGATGGCGTCGAAATCCTCCGGCGTGGCGTGGATGCTCGCATACGTTTTCGCATGTTTGGGCGCCAGTACGATCACCATCACCCGCGGCTCACGCTGGGTCTGATAGGCTTTTACGTAGGCCGCCTGATCCGGCAAGGCTTGATATGAGCCGTAGGGGTTCGGCTGCGGCGGTGCCGTATAGCCGGTTGGCCCGGCCGCGCCTGACGGGGCGGCGTAAGACGGCTGCGCATAACCCTGCTGCGGCGGCATCGGTTTCTCATAAGGT
>JAKCCC010000219.1 GCA_021838985.1 Planctomycetota bacterium | reverse complement strand
CGTGCGCCTCGGCCTCTTTCTTCATCCGCTCAATTTCTTCCTTCGACAGCCCGCTGTGCCCCTTGATCTCCACCTTGTTTTCCTTGTTGGTGGCCTTGTCTTTCGCTTTGACATGCAGGATGCCGTTGACATCGATGTCGAAAGATACTTCGATCTGCGGCACGCCGCGCGGCGCGGGGGGGATGCCGGTCAACTGGAATTTGCCCAGCGTGCGGTTGTCCCGGGCGAATTCCCGCTCGCCCTGCAGCACGTGGATTTCCACACTGGTTTGGCTGTCCGCAGCCGTGCTGAACGTTTCCGCTTTGCTCGTGGGAATCGTGGTGTTGCGGGGAATAAGAACCGTCATCACGCCGCCATAGGTCTCCACGCCCAGCGACAACGGCGTGACATCCAGCACCAGAATATCCTTGACTTCGCCCGTGGTAATGCCCGCCTGCACGGCGGCGCCCAGCGCCACGGCTTCGTCCGGATTGACACTTTTGTTGCCTTCCTTGCCGAAGATTTCCTTGACCAGTTGCTGCACCCGTGGCGTGCGGGTGGAGCCGCCAACCAAAAGCACCTCATCAATGTCCTTGGCCGCCAGCTTGGCGTCTTGCAGAGCCTTGAACACCGGCTGGCGACACCGCTCCGTCAGATGATTCGTCAAAGACTCAAACTTGCTGCGCGTAATCGCCATCTGCAGGTGTTTCGGGCCGCTGGCGTCGGCGGTGATGAACGGCAGATTGACCGAGGTTTCCATGTTGCTGGAAAGTTCGATCTTCGCCTTTTCCGCCGCTTCCTTTAGCCGTTGCAGGGCCATGGGATCCTTGCGCAGATCAATGCCGTTCTGTTTGCGGAATTCCTCCGCAATGTAATCCACCACCACCTGATCGTAGTCGTCGCCGCCAAGGTGCGTGTCGCCGTTGATGGACAGCACCTCAAAGACACCCTCGCCTACGTCGAGCACGGACACGTCGAAGGTGCCGCCGCCAAGATCAAAGACGCATATTTTTCCGCCCTTCTTCTTGTCCATGCCATAGGCCAGGGCGGCGGCGGTGGGTTCCGGCAACACGCGTTTGACGGTTAAGCCCGCGATTTCACCAGCTTCCTTCGTCGCCAGCCGCTGGGAATCATTAAAATAGGCCGGCACCGTAATGATGGCGTCGGTCACTTTCTGTCCAAGATAATCCTCCGCGGTCTTTTTCAGGTCCTGCAAGATCATCGCGGAGACTTCGGGGGGCGTATAGGCCTTGCCGCGGGCTTCCACTTTTACCAGTTCCTCCGGCCCGCCGGCGATTTTGTAGGGAACCAGTTTTTCTTCGCTGGCGACTTCAGAATGCCGCCGGCCCATGAACCGCTTGATGGAAAAGATGGTGTTCTGCGGATTCGTCACCTGCTGATGCTTGGCCGGCAGACCCACCAGTCGTTCACCTTTGTCCGTAAAACCGACCACCGATGGCGTAAGGCGCGATCCCTGCCCGTTGATGAGCACTTTCGGCTGACTGCCTTCCATAATCGCCACGACGGAGTTCGTGGTGCCCAAATCAATTCCAATAACCTTAGCCATATCCCATTTCCTCGCTCAATCTTAGGCCGCGCACCAATCATAAAGGGCTAAGCAATCGCCATGCCGCCCTGCCAACCCGTCGATGCAATTGGCGCAACTAACGTCATTTACAACGGTTACGTTATTATATATCAAGGCCTAACGGTCTTGTCGTGTCATGCAACCGGTCACATCGGCTTGTACTTGCTGCCACCTTGGCAGTGCTAATCGCTGGTGTCTCGGTCGAATAATCGCCACGAGTGTTGCTTCCAGCGAAAAAGTTTCACGCCTATGAGCTGCGCTATATGCGGCTATGGGACTGTTAACAACTAACCTTACACGCCCCTGCCTTTATCCCGATAGCGGTCGGGACTATTAGGCGCTTGCGGCTTAGTATTCATGCCACGCGGGCGCTGTTTTCTTTTCCGGACTGTAAACGTAATTTCTTGACGGACCCCATGGTCGTAGGCACGGTCCGGAGTGCCGTAACATTGCGATAATCGCTACCGCCACGGCACGGGACCACGCCGGCTATGGTCCGCTGTCCGTCGGCATGACGGCCAGCAGGTGAATGCGGAACGTCAACGTTGCGTCCGGGGGGATCGCGGGGGGTGAGCCGCCGCGACCGTACGCCAGGGATGGCGGAATCACCAGTTGGCGGATTCCACCGGTGCGCATGCCGACCACGCCCTGATCCCAACCCTTGATGACCTGTCCGGCGCCGTCGACGAAGATGAACGGCTGCCCGCCGTGCCAACGGCTCGCGTCGAATATCTTCCCGTTGGCGAGCCAGCCGGTGTAGGTCACCACCACTTGTTCACCCTGTTGAACCGGGGCGCCATGCCCGAGGAAGACATCCTCCAGGCGCAGGCCATCGGCCAGTTTTTTGACGCGCACAAACCGGGTGGCGGGCTTTAAAGCGACCCGGTGATTCATCGGTAGCGGGCTGGCCGACTGCATCGCCGCGGACTTGGGCGGAGGAGGCGGCGGGCCGCCACGGTGATGACAGCCCGCGGTGAAAGAAACCACGCCCCATAACCACACCAGGCCGATCAAATTTTTTCGGTCCATGCCTACTCCTTTTCCATTGCCTATTACTCAAAAGTTATTCCACCGCGCCAGGCAGGGCCGCTAACGGCCCGCGATCGTGGCCTCCAGCAGCGTGCCCAGGCGCTCCTGGTATTGCCGCAGGGTCAGGCGACGATGGGGTCGCACCACGAGCAGAATATCCGTTCCCAGCGGCATCTGATGCTGCATCAGGCGGTAGGCCTCACGAATTCGCCGCCGGATGGCGTTGCGCTCCACCGCGCAACCGCAGGCCTTGGCGATGGAAATGGCCACCCGTCCCGGCGCGCGGGGATCCTCCGGCCGGCGCAACAGGCACGCCAGCAACGGCTGATGGCGGCGCCGTTCGCCTTGCCGATACACCCGGTCAATCAGCGCCTTGCCATGCAAACGCCGGCTGCGCGGGAAGCGATAATCCAACCCCGGCTCACGTCGGTCCCGACGGCTTTGCGCTACGCAGGCAGGCGCCATATTCCTGATTCTACCGAAATCATTGGTGTACCGCGACGCGCGCGGTTGACTTTTCTGCGCCGGGCATGGATGTTGGCAGGCTGAATGAGCGTGCGCGATAATCTTCAGCGTATCCGCGACCGCATAGCCGCCGCGGCGGCAAGGGCGCAGCGAAACGCAGCCACGGTTACGCTGGTCGCGGTGACAAAAACCGCGACCCCGGCGCAAGTCCAGGCCTTGCTTGCCGCCGGCCAGGTGGACTTAGGGGAAAGCCGCGTGCCACAGCTCGAAGCACGCGCCGCCGAAATCGCTGCCTGGTTGGCCACTGCCGCAGTTGGTGAGGTTCCGCCCGCGGGGCCAATTCGCTGGCATATGATCGGCCATCTGCAGCGCAACAAAGCCCGCGCCGCCCTCGCCGCGGCCAGCCTGATTCACAGCGTGGATTCCCTGCGCCTGGCCGAAGAACTTAACCGCCTGGCCGGCGAGCGCGGCATGCCGGCGCCGATCCTATTGCAGGTCAATACCACCGGCGAAGCCAGTAAGTTCGGTGCGACGCCGGAGGAAGCGCCCGCGTTGGCCGGCGCCATCCAGGCGCTGCCACACCTTCAACTGCGGGGGCTGATGACCATGGCCCGGCCGACGGAGGATCCCGAGGAGGCCCGACCGGCGTTCGCGCGCCTGCGGACGTTATTGGAACAAATCCGGGGCCAAAAGATAGCCGGCCCTGTCTTTACCGAGCTTTCCATGGGCATGAGCGGTGATTTTGAGGTGGCCGTCGAAGAGGGCTCCACCCTACTGCGCATCGGCACCGCCCTGTTCGCCCCATCGCCGGGGCGATGAGCCGATTCCCGCTGGGGTTGGACGGCTTGACAGCCTCCGGCGGGGTGTTCACCACAGGGTCATGAAAGCCCTGGCGCTCTTCCGCCGGCGGGTGGTGGCCGCTCTGGATGTGTTCGTCGAAGTAGCGATGGGGCGCGTGCCACGGCCTCTTTCGCCATCGAAGCATCGCTTCAAGTATCGGCTGGCGTATGGGGTCGCAGGTGAATGCGTGGTGCGGTACGGCAACGAACTCCCCAAAGGTAATCCTCGGCACGTCGGTGCGCTGGAATCACTTTACCCATTCTCAACCCCGGATCAGTTGATGGCCCATTTCAATGCCGACTTGATGAGGAGGAATCATGAAAACGGTCGTCCTTGAGGTGCGTTCGCTGGCGGATACGCTGGCGGATGCGGCACACGCCATGGAAACGGGCCGCGACGAACCGACCGTCCATAATAGGGTTCGCCAGCCTCGAGTTGCTGTGGCAGGTGCTCACCGTTAAACGGTGGCAGCCGCTCAAGGTGCTCTGTGGCGCCGGGAGGGTATTGATCCGGGAGGCGGCCCGACGCGTGGACCGCGATGGGAAGGCCGTGCACAGCGCCGTGGTGGCCCTGCTGAAGGCCGGTCCGCTGACCCGATCCGCCGGCGGAGGAATTGCATTTCCATACGAAGCAATGGAAGGTTCAGCTTATTGAGTGGACAACCTAAAACTGCCGCAGGAAGCGCACGTCGTTTTCAAAGAAAACGCGAATGTCATCGATGCCGTGGCGCCGCATGGCCAGACGCTCAATCCCCAGTCCGAAGGCGAAACCGGTGTAAGTGTCCGGATCAATATTCACTTTTTCCAGAACATTCGGGTGCACCATGCCGCAGCCGCCCAGCTCTACCCAGCGGGT
>JAKCCC010000218.1 GCA_021838985.1 Planctomycetota bacterium | reverse complement strand
CGTCAACATGGGCAACTACTCCGAGCTTGAACTGACCGCCATGACCACCGGTCCCTACGCCAATATCAGCATGTGGCAGTCGGCTTCGGATACCGACGCCGCCACCCTGCAGGGAACACCCGGGTTCAACAATACCGGCTTGCTGTATTTTCCCAGTGCCAGTGTTACCGCGGTCGGCAATGGTTCCATTTTGGCCAACATGCTGATCGCCAACACGCTGACCGCCGTCGGCAACGGCAGCGTGGTCATCGACTATAACGGCCTTTTCCCCAGCGGTCCGTCGTTTCCACACTTGGTGCACTAGTGCTCGGCCAGGTGATAAATTTCTGGTGGGAGAAAGGGCCCCATATCCGCCACCGAACCAGGAAAGCACCGGGCTTCAGCCCGCCTCAGCGAGTCACCAGGGCGACCCCGGTGAACGGCGGCGGCCAGGATAGCCGAAAGCTAAGTGGTGTCAAAGCACTCGAAAGGCGCCCGATGGAGCGATTAACGGAGACGCTGGTTCTTGATCGAATGCCCCGACCGAGACACCTGGCCGGCGGGGAACGGGCCAGCACCCATGGGGTTACGCTGCGGACCGTCCGCTGGGGATTTTTTCTTATTTTGGCTATGCTGGCGCTAGGGGCGGCCAATCAGATGTTGGCCAGCCCGATCGATCCTGATTTGTTCTGGCATTTATGTGTCGCCCGCCAGCTGCTCGCCCAGGGCATCCATCCGCTGATCGATCATTTGGCCTTTGCCTCGCTTCACCGGCCTTGGACGCCTTATTCGTGGCTGGCGGAATTGGGCATGAATGCTGTGTGGAATCTGGGCGGCTTCCGGGCCACCGTTTTGATATTGGCCCTGCTGGCCAGCACGTTAATTGTCTTGATAGCTCTGACCAGTCTGGAACTGACCCGTGCCACGCAAGGCGAACCGCGTTATCTGGCCGCCGCCGCCGCCACCCTGGCGGGTGGGTTTATGGCGCTGCGCTACCTGAGTTTTCGGCCCGACACCGTGGCGCTGGTACTTTTGGCGCTGGCGGCGTGGATACTGCAGCGCGATCGGCGGCGGCAGGAACGGAGCCGTTCCGTATGGTTGCTGCCATTGCTGACGGCGGGGTTGGTCAATATCCATCTGTACGCGGTGTTCGTTCCCTTATTTGTGGCGGCGTTGGCGTTCGGAGCGTTCCTTGAAACCGGCGCGATCAGGACTTTCATCACGCGGTGGCCGGCGCCGCGCGAGGCCGCCGAATGCCGCCGGCGGCTGCACCGTTACCTCCTTCTGACCCTTGCCACCGCGTTGGGCTGCCTGGCTACACCCATGCTGCCTGGCGTGATTGCCAGCGCGTGGCATTATCAGTTCAACGACGTGATGGTCAACAGCGGTTTGATCGCCGAGATGATCCCTTTCTATCGCAACAGTCCGCTGTCGGCCGTGGATGTGGGGTTGGTGCTCATCATGCTGGGCGTGGCAGTCTGGAAACGCCGCAGTCTGCGCGCGGGGGAGTGGTTGTGGTTGCTCGGAGCTCTGGCCATCGCCCTGCGTCTGGGCCGCTTCGAAGCCATCTTGTCGGTTTTCGGCGCGCCCATATTTGCGGGGGCGTTGGCGGGGGGCGTCACCGATAAAATGCTGCGGCACCCGCCAGTTCACGCCGTGGTGGCCGGCTTACTGATCGGGCTGGGCGTCAATGCCGCCTACGCCTTTCCCCAACCGGGCGAAACGTTATCCTATTGGATTAATCGGGTCGGGCCGAATGGCCTCTTCTACCCAACCGCAGCCGCCGATTACGTTGCCAGCCAGATCCAGCCACGGACGCACCATCTGATCGCGGAATTTGACTGGGGTGGGTATTTGGAGTGGCGTCTTGGTCCTACCTGGCAACCGATGGTCGACGGGCGCACGCAAGTATTTCCTGCTTCCGTCTGGAAAGGCCTGTATCTGGGCACACCCGCCCAACGGCAGGCCTACCTGGCCACAGTGTCGGCCGATGCGGCGATTGTGAATCTGCAAAGTAAACGACTACTGCCTGCTCTGCACAGCCTGGGATGGCGGTTCGTGTGGCGCGACGACCGATCCGGGGTGCTGGCGCCCCCGGTGAGGGCGGAAGGCGGAAAGAGAAATGCGAAAAGAGGAAAGCGGAAAGGACGCCGAACTAAAAGCACCGCGTCGCAGAGTCGCTACGGCGACCTTCAGCGCGGTGAACCGAACGTGAATGGGCCGCCCGCAGGCGCGGCGGAAGCCGAATGATGAGCGGCGGCAGACACGAAACACCGGAACCACGGATTCCACGGATAAAGCGGGTTTTCCCTACCGATTCGTATCAAGATTTCCGTGTTTTTTCGCGCGACGCGAAGGTTTTGGTCCGCAAGGAATCTTCGGTTTCCGGCGGAGAATCCACCCCCGGTCGTCGATCCACCGAGGGTCGCCGTGAGCGACTAAACTATATCCGCCTCCGTGCGGGCCGGGGGCTATATAGACCGCACACGGCTATTAATGATGCATTCCAGAGGGCAGGCGGGCGTGCAGCTGGCCCAGAAAAGCGGCGGGACGCCGCTTCTACTTGGACGAACGGTACGTCGTAATAAGAGCCGTGTGTCGTATGTTTTGGTTGCAGCCCCGCGGCGCTGGGGAATTCATAAAACTGCCGCACCGTCGTGGCCGGCGGCTTGGAGGCGGAGACCGCATAGGGCGCCGGGCAGCCAGATGAAAAGGTGGCAGGTCTGGAGACCCGCACCACAAGCTGGTGAGGTCACGCCGGCGACTCTGCGACGCGGTGCTTGGGGTTCGTCTTTTTAGCGTCTTTCACCACAGTTTGCCCGCCGCGGCGGGGATTACACCGATGACACGGATAAAATCGGTGAAAACCGTGTGATCCCCGCCGCGCTGGGTAATCTGTGGATCGTCTTTGGTTGCGGCTCAGCCGCGCTGGGTAGTCCGTGTCACTGCGTGTTTGCCCTTCGGTTATTTTCGGAGGACGCCAAAGCAGGTGCAATGGTGGAGAAAAGCCAGCCGTTTGGCCGATATTCCTGATATGGGACGCGGGAATTGTCGCTATTTTTAGGACAACCATGCGAAAGTCCAGCACGGGCCAACGATATTTTCGGCGCGGCTATTCGCTGATTCTGGCGGCGATTTCAGGCCTGGTGCTTATCGGGCTTATGGGACTAAGTCTCGATACCGCTTGGGTCTACCTGAATATTGAGCGATTGCAGGCGGCCGCCGATGCGGCCGCACTAGCCGGAGTGAACAATCTGCCGCAGGGAACCAGCACCACCGAATCGCATGGCCGGTCGGCCGCGGCGGCCAACTCCGCCAACGGTCATCCCGTCATACTAGCGCCGAATCCCAACAACGATCCCGACGGGGACATTGTCATCGGCTACTGGGATTCCAATCACCATACCTTCACCGCCACTACCAGCAGTCCCAACGCGATTAAAACCGTCGCCCGTTTGACCAGCACTTCGCCCAACGGTTCCTTGCCCCTGTTCTTTGGCGGTATGTTCGGTGTGCCCAGCGTCAATATTTCCTGCACGGCCATCGCCACGCGCCAGATCGTCGATGATCCTGGTCTTCTGGTGCTGGACCAACGCCCGGTCAGCAGCTTCAACATCAGCGGCAATGCCGACATCACGGTGGATAATGGCTCAGTCGTGGTGGACGCCAGCGGTTCTACCGCGCTGAACATCAGCGGCAATGCCGACATCGCGGCGTCGGAGTTGAATATCACCGGCGGCTACAACATCTCTGGCAATGCCACGCTGCCGGGCCAAAAGGGCACCGCTGGCGAAACCAATACCGGTGTGCCGCCGACTTCCGATCCATTGGCCGGTTTAACCCCGCCGTCCACCACCGGAATGACCCAATATGACGCCTCCCAAGGCGCTTTCGCGGGCAACCAATCGCCCACCCTGCAGCCTGGCTACTACACGGGCGGTATCAATTTGTCGGGTAATGTGAACGCCACTTTTGATCCAGGCGTTTACGTGATCGACGGCGGCTTTAATGTTTCGGGGAATGTGTCCATCTCCGGTCAGAACGTGGTTTTCATTGTCGAAAGCGGTTCGCTGAATTTAAGCGGCAATGGAGCGGTGAACCTGACCCCACCAGCCTCCGGCCCCTATCAGAACCTTACTATTTTCCAGCCTTCCACTAACACCTCATCCCCGTCCATCTCGGGCAATGGGAATATGAATATGTTGGGAACGCTCTACTTTCCCACGGCGGAACTTAATCTTTCCGGAAACGCCGGCGCCACCCCAATTCCCGGCGATCAGATTATCTGTTACGATCTGAATATCTCCGGCAACGCCGATTTCACCATCCAAACCGGCACGCGCTTCGGCCAAGTGGTGATGTATCTGGTCCAATAAGCCATGGTATATTTATGCCCGCCCAGCCTCTATAATGTAAGCGGATGCGGTGGCGACTGCCGAAGGTGAGGCAACCGCTTCCGGGATTGAGGTATTTCATGGCGAATTCCGAGCCAGATTCAGGCGGCTCCGGCCCACGGCCGGGCGGCGCGGCGCCCGATCCGCAGAAAAATGGCAAACCTGGCCGCGATAGCAATCAGCGCTTCAGCCACAGCATGCTCAGTTGGCTGCTGATTGTGGCCGTGGTCACGGCGCTGCTGCTCCTGTGGCAACACACCGGCGGTCCGAAGCAGGTTCCTTATAACACGTTCTACGCCCAGGTGCAGGCGAACAATGTGTCCAAGGTGACCTATTTCGGCGACGGCAAGATTACTTTTGCGCTGAAAAGCCCCCTCGCCATCGG
>JAKCCC010000217.1 GCA_021838985.1 Planctomycetota bacterium | reverse complement strand
GGGGTATTTGCGGCCGACGCCACGGTTTGGATATCGAACAGGGGATTTTCAGCCCCCAGGTCGGCTGCGGGCATCGTCAACTCTTCCAGATATAGTCGGACCGGGCCGATCGGTCCCCCGGAGAGCCCCTGTTTCGCCGCTTCTATCGTCATACCTGCTGCTCCGGTTACGTGCCGTGCCTGCAATATGATACTTGACAGCGTGGCAAGTATACTATAGAATGTCACAGATGTGGAATGGGGTTGGTTATTGTGGCGAGGAAGCGACGGCGTTGTTGCCTGACGAGGCCAGAGGTCACGGCGGGATCGTGGGGGATTGGCGTTGCAGGCGTCCGGCGGCAGTCGGGCGCGATCGGCTGCATGGGAAATATTCCCGCGGGGGTCGCTTGACAGGAGCTATTTGACACGATATGCTACATACTATAGAATGTCACCATGGCGGGAGGTATTATTCAATCCGGATGCATGGGGATCGCGCAACCCGGACCTGTCGAGGAGTCGCCTGCGGCGACATTTCTCCGCGGCGGAGGCTCGGCAGTGGAGAGGCGAGGCAGGTTCAGCAGGAGGCGCCTTATCGTACGGCAGGATTTGAATCTTCGTGACGGTGGCTTGTTCGCGGGATTCCCGGCGGCGGTCGCCAGGAACCGCAAGGTTGGTCTCCTTTTTTCAAAGGAGTTTACTATGTCCTATCCATTGGAGGTCAAAACCTCGAGACTGCCCAGGAGTGAGTTGGCTCCCTCTTTTCATAAGGAGATTTCCATGATTACTTCCCATCCATCGAAGGCCGAAACCTCAGGACTGCCCACGGGTGAGTTGGTTCCCTCTTTTTACAAGGAGACTTCCATGAGTGGTTCCCACAGCAACCTACTGGCCATGGCGGCCGAAGCCGCCGTGGCGGACCTGCAGCCTCCCGGGTCGGACCGTGTAGGCGGGTGGCGTCCCGGCGATTACACCGACGCCCCGCTCCTGGCCGCCCTGGACGCCCGCCTGCGCCCGGTGCGAAAGAAGCGCGCCGCGTTTACGCTGATCGAGCTGCTGGTGGTGATATCGATAATAGCTATTCTAATATCTATATTACTACCTGCGTTGGCGAAAGCCCGGGAACTGGCCAACCGCGCCGTCTGCATGGCCAACGTGCGCGGGATCATTCAGTCCATGCTGACGTACGCCCAGAGTAACGGTGGGGTCCTTCCGGCCACCCTGGGCGGCGTTAATCGCCCGAAGTGCCTGAACGGCTCCATCATGCCGTATAAGGACTACACCGGAACGGAGAGAACGGCGCCGCAGGTAGTGCAGGAGTGGTATTCCCAGACCGCACCCGCCCTTTGGTCACGGTCGGACAGCCCGATGGGCTGCATGTGGCTGCTCGTGTTGCAGGGGTATACTACGCCGGCGAGCTTCATCTGCCCATCGGATCCCCTGGCGATCGGCGCATCCGTGGAACAATATGAAAACGGCGCCATCGCCACCTATAGCGCTGATTTCGGGAACCTGCCGCCGGGGAATACCGCGGGTGCCGGCGGTTATGCCTTCACCTACGATTCCAATGGCCAGGGAGAAAGCTATTCCATCGCCCTACCCTGGTCCGCGGCCTACTACGGGTCCTCCGGTTTCGCGTTGCCCGGCCTCTGGTGGACCACCAACGGCGTAAACAGCCTGGTTCCGTTGGCCAGCGACATGGCTCCAGCGGACGCGGGGCAGGCCGGCTGGCTTGGTTCCAGTGACGACGGCCCCGGCAATGGCGTCTACCAGCGCGTCACCACCACGCTGCCGACGGCCAACACTTACGGGCCGTATATTTACAACTCCGGCAACCATGCCGGCGACGGTCAAAACGTGGGCTTCGGCGACGACCACGTGACGTGGGAAACCTCACCGTACGTAGGGGAGAATGGCGACAATATTTTCACTTACACCACCGCGACCGGCGTGGTCAACGGCACTACCGATACCAACCAGGTAGGCATCACGGGCAGCGCCAATTGGCAGGTAATTTTTGACACCGTGAACCTACAGACGCTGGCGCCTCCGTTTGACACTTGTATGGTGCCGATCCGGACGGTGAATCCACAAGCCGCCGCCGCGGCGGAGGCCTGGTGATATCGCGGCGGGGATCTTTGAACTGCTCGCGAACAGCTCCGGATACGGTGCGCACGGCCTTAGGTGACGCTGCGGGCGGAGGGCGGACGGGGTCTATGGACTTTGCGGCGAAAATGATCCGCCGGGCGGCGCCGGCCAGGTTTCGCGCGAAGGGAAGACTGGTGGCTGGAATTGCGCGTTCGCTTACGGTGGGCTTTCTGGTCACGGTTCTGGCGTCAATAGCCACTGCGCGCGCCAAAACATTCGCCCCGGACGCACACACGCGCCTTCTGGTTCCGTTCGATGGCTCCGTTCAACCCACCGTGGCACGTGGATCTAAGCGGGTTAGTGGCTCCGCCACCTTCATCCGCGACAAACGCTTCGGCCAAGTCGCACACCTGGACCGGGGGCGAAGGCTGGTGTACGTTGCCAACGGCGGCAATCTGCCCAGGGCGCAGGGAACTATCGAATTTTGGATCCGGCCATATTGGGGCGCGAAGTTGACAAAACCGCGGACGGTTTTGGCATTTCTGAAACCAAAGACACCCGGCGACTATATCAATATCAACGCCCTGTCGACGACGCATTTGGGGGCGGCATTTGCCGGCACGCCGCCCGGCCGGCCGGTGGTGTGGAGGCGCGTGGATGGGAGCATGGCCGGCTGGGCAGCGAACAGCTGGCATCACGTGGCCGTGACGTGGCATAACGGCACGCTGCGCCTCTTCTTGGACGGCGTGCTGGCAAGCCAGGCCACGGGGGCTCAGTTCCCACGTATTATGCCGACGAAGTTGATGGTGATCGGTGATGATTTTGATCTTGCGGAGCTGCGAATTTCGGACGTCGTGCGTTACCATCCACGCGGCTCGACAGCGGCACCCAAGGGTGGGACGTACCTCGCAAGCATGAAACCCATCTATTTTCGGGGCTTGGCGCCGCCCGTCGGCCTGAATGGTCGTTATCGCACAGCGGGCAAGCCGCAGCCTCTGCTGGCGCTTGGCGGGCACTATTATGCGCGGGGAATTTTAATGTCTTCGCCATCGCTGGCACGGTACGAACTGGCCGGCAAGTACGCGCGGTTCGTCGCCAGCGCGGGTGCCAGCGCCCTGGAGCCTCACTGCGCACCGAGTCTCGATGTGAGCGTAGACGGCACACTAGTGTACCACAGCGGCGCACTTGAGGCGCAGAATGAGCCGCTTCATCTGAGCATCGATGTACGTGGTGCACGAGAGCTGACCTTGCGGGTGGACACGCCGCGGGGCTGGAACTGGGGTAATGTTCTGGACCTTGCCGATGCGGTGTTGCTCAAGCCCGGCGCCGTGGAACCACGGACATCGCGCTACGGGACATTGCCGGGGACGACGATCGCGCTCTACGAGCCAGCGGATGCGTACCAGCTCGGATTCAGGGTGCCGCGAAGCACCAGTGGAATGCAGCTGGTTCCAAGATCATACCTGGATGACTTTGATCCAAACGCCCAACCGTTAATTCCCGCCCATCCGCGAATCGCGCTAGCGGCGGCACCCGGCGAGGCTGTTCCCGCCGAATGCCTGCTGCTGGCGGCGATCCCGCTTTCCAACGTTTCCGTACACGTGACCGGCCTTGCCGGGCCGCATGGGGAGGCTATCGCGGCGGGATGTTTCGCGGTACGGCGTGTCGTGCGCACGCCGTTGCGCCAAGTCTACTATGCCCCGCCGACCGATACGCACCTTGTGGGGTGTTTTCTGCCTCTGTGGACGCCACAATCCATCGCCGCCGACAGTTTTCGGGAAATATGGCTCACCGCTCATGTGCCGGTCCGGGCCAAGCCCGGTCGCTACCGCGGCCAATTGATCGTCAAGGCCCGGGGAAGCGAGGACCGCTGCCCCGTTGAACTGACCGTGTACCCCTTCCATCTTCGTCCGAATCCGACTAAGAGTCTCGGCATCTACCTATACATGGCGCAGTCCCTCGATAATCCGCGGCTCGTTAAGGCGTGGCTTGACAATCTGAGGCAGTATGGCGTGAACAATCTGGTGACTGACTTAACCATCCACTACGCACGCCATGGCAAAGCGATCTATCCTGACTTCGCTATCGTGCGGCGGGGTCTGGACTTGATTCGGGCGTCCGGGATGACCGGAACGATCGTCATTTATGACGGGCTGGAGCACCTGGCCGAAATGCTTGGGCACTACAACCTGAAGGCGGATCCAGCGGTGCTTAATGGCGACAGGCGTTTTTGGGCAGTTGCGCGCAAGGCCATGCGCGGGGTGGTTCGGCTTCAAAAGTCCTATCCGACGCTGCATTTGGCGGTGTCGCACCTCGACGAAGTTTTCGATAACGGCCGTTTTCCTTTGTATCTCGAGCTGGCCAAGGCGGTACGCCAGGTGCCCGCGGTGCCGCTTTACGCCACCGTCAACACGCTCAATCATCGATCTGACCAGAAGTTGCATGAAATATTGCCCTACGTGAATATTCTTGGCAACCATGGCTATACATTTGAGTGGTGGCTTGCACGTGGCCACACCTTTGGGCAGTATAATCGCCAACTAGCCAGGGCCGGCGACGTTGCGTGGATCTACTACAACGATATTGGCGCGTACTACACGGCCAAGTGGGCGCGCATCATTAACGGATTTTACCTCTGGGCAAGCCCCTTTCGAGTTGCGTGCCCCTGGTGCTACCAATGGTTCCGCGGCAAC
>JAKCCC010000216.1 GCA_021838985.1 Planctomycetota bacterium | reverse complement strand
CTGGCAGGCGGTTGTGGCGCTGGTGAAGAGTGCCAGCTAGCGGTTCATAACGCTCATTGGCGCACCGCCTCTTTAATCCAAGGCACCCCCGTCATCCATAGGTTTGTTCGCCCACCTGCGGAGAGTCTGTGCTGGGATGGTGCGAGCATTCCGCATTTCCAGTCGTCACGGCGTGGCAACCGATCCCACGCCCTTCGTGACACCAGGTAGCACGATAGGCAACATCGTAAGATATGTGCCGACCAGGCGACTAACGGTGGAGATTGGTATGCAGACCGTGAATGCGAAACCATTGTCCGAGTATCCCTGGTTCATCCGGCTGTTTTTCTGGAAGCAGAAACGCAAGTACGGACAAATCCTGCAACCCGGCTTGCTATGGGGCCGTTCGCCCAAGGTTTTTGTGACCCTGGCCTTGTTGTACGGCGCGCTGGATCGGCGGTCGTCGCCGCTTTCCCCGGCCTTGCGCAGCCTTGTGACCGTCCGGATTTCACAGATCAATCACTGCGTTTTCTGCGTGGATATCAACTCGGCGACGCTACTCCAACGGGGCGTGTCGTTGGAAAAGGTTGCGGCATTGCGCGACTGGCGCCAGGCCGGTCAAGCGGAACTTTTCTCCGTCGAAGAACGCCTGGCCCTGGAATACGCCGAGGCCATGACGCTCAATAAGGTTGATGACGATTTGCGCCAACGGCTTACCGGGTGCTGGCCTGACGATGTCATCATCGAACTGACCGGCTTGATCGCTTTTCAAAACCTTTCATCCAAATTCAACGCGGCACTGGACCTGCCGGCGCAGGGCTTCTGTCAGGCGCCACACAAGCCCGCTGACGAACGGCCAGACACAAGTTAACAGGCAGCGAGTGTTACCGATGAAACCGACTCTTCACATATTGGGCGGCGCCGCCGGCGTGGCGACGATCGTCCTCGTCGTCGGCTGCTGGTGGTATGGCCCCCGCCATACGCCCTCCTGGCCGCAGGCGAACGCCATGATCGCTCGTGATTTTCCGCAGGTGGCCCAGATAGATGTTTATCGTCTGGCCGCCTGGCTCCACGATCCGCACCGAAAACCTCCAATGTTGCGGGACGTTCGTTCACATCCCGAGTACGCCGTGAGCCATCTGCACGATGCTCGCTGGATCGATACGGCAGCGCCTGTCAGCCAGGCTCTGGCCGGCGTGTCACGAACAGAACCTCTTGTCGCCTATTGTTCGGTTGGATATCGATCTTCCGCGTACGCTCAGCGTCTTCTCAAGGACGGATTTACCAACGTGCGCGACCTGAAAGGTTCCATCTTCCAGTGGGCCAACGACCGGCTGCCGGTGTACCGGGATGGCCGGATCGTGCATCATGTCCATCCTTACAACCATTATTGGGGGCGGTTGCTCAGACGTTCGCTCTGGGCGTTTCACGTCTCGCGACCTGCCCAGTCGCCATGATCGCTTGGTTCTCCGTCCGCGATTTCGGCCAGTTTTTGCCGTAAAGCGGCCGCGGCGGCGTCGGGGGTATTGGCTGCCAGACGTTCGAGCAGACCGGTCAAGTCCGCATAGGTATCGATATCGTGTAGTGTCGGCAATTCGGAAATGGCCGCACCTTGCCGGGCGGCCATTTGGCGGGTTTGGTGGGCCACCTGCGAGGTGCCCCACGAGACGTCCTGGAATAGCGAAGCCCGGCCGGTTGGAATACCCAAAAGCACATAGCCACCGTCGCGAGCTGGAATCATGGCGTAACGAGATCGGCGAACCTCCTGGGCGGCCCAGTCCAGATGATTGACGGTCAATTCCGGCGCGTCCGCTCCGATGAACACACAGCCGGAACAGCCTCTGTTGGCCAGAGCAATCCTGGCGGATTCCAATCGCCGCCCCAGCGCCCCGCAGGCCTGGGGCATCCGCCGCCAAAGAGTCCAATCGCTCCAAGCGGCAGGTCTGTCGGGTGGATCGAACAGCAGCACCAAATCAATGAACCCGAATTTTGCCGCCAGTTGTTCGCACGTGCGGCGCATGTGCCGCAGAAGCAACTGGTGGACGCGTGCAGCCGCATGCGCCGACAATTTGGGAGTAAGCCGTGTCTTGGCGTGGCCGGGTATCGGCTGTTTGGCCACGAGCACCAGCGAAACGCGCGAAGTATCCCTGGCCTTCAAGGGGGTGCCGGCGGTCATAAGCGTTCCTTGTCGCATTGGCGGCGCACCATATATTTCGCTGCCAGCCACCAGTTACGAATCGTTGTCCGGCATACGCCGCGAGTCCAATGGCGCACGCCGGTGGTCGCGGGAGCGTTTACGAATGTCGCCGGCGCCAGGTGACGCAGCCGGAGCGATAGCTCCAAGTCTTCCATTTCCGGTTGAAAGGGCCAACCGCCTGCCGCGGCAAGCAAGTCCACGCCGACGAACATGACTTGATCGCCATACGGAACGTTCATTATCACGCCGCGCCAATGGTTTCCCCATTCCAGTAATCGGAACCTGAATCGGTGGTCGTCAATGTGCTGACCGAGCCAACCCCACCGGAGTTTCCCGTAGGCGCCCAGCGCAGCGGCCAGCTTGGCCCGTGTGCCAGGAAGCAATCTCATGTCAGCGTGGCAGATCAACAATACATCTAGAGGCGGCTGATTAAGCAGCCACGCCACACCTTGGCCGATAACCATCCCCCGCCGGCGATCCAAACTCCGCAGGTACGCCATGCCTCTTGATTGTGCCATCGAAGCCACGGTCGGATCAGCGTCGCCATCCACCACCACGATCGGATCTCCCGCCTGCACAAATTGCCTTAAGGAATCGAGACAGGCCGGTAAAAGCGCCTTATCGCCGTAGCAGGGGATCACTACCCCGATACGCAGGTCCGACTTGGCAAAGGTACGCGTAGGCGCCGGAGCGGCTATTGCCGGCGCGGGTGCCAACTTCATTGAACCGGTCGCCGCCGCCGGCTCCAGCGTGGAAGCCACGGTTTACCTTCTCCGCCGATACCATAACTTGCCGCGCCGGTTATCGTTGCGGCGCAGCCGAACTCCTGCCCCTTGGTCGTGGCTGGATGCGATATCTTACCGCTTATTTGGTGTAATATGGGCAGTGCTGCTGCGACTTAAAGAGACAGGATGCCGCAGAAATTGCCTATCATCGATGTGCGGGGGCGCTTTAATGAGCGTACCGCCCTGGTCGTATGGGTAGGCGCGGGATCGGTTTTAATAATTCTCGCCGTTATTCTGGCGTGGTATGCGCTCGGCCGGCGGGCGCAACCAATAAGCCTTCGAAGTCGGGACCTGCTGGTGGGCGGCAACGTGCTGGCTGGGGCAATATTTCTTTTGAGCTGTCTGTGCTTGCGGCGGTCCCGGCCGCGTTGGATGTGGTTATGGGTATTAATTGTGGGAGCGGTCTGCCGGCTGGTTCTGCTGCCGGCGCCGCCGGTCTTGGCGACCGACTATTACCGCTATCTCTGGGACGGGGCCGTCTGGTCGCACGGCTACAATCCGTGGCGTTTCAGCCCCGCCGCCGTGTTGGCCGGGACATCACGAAATATTCCGGGCGAACTGCATCATCTGGCCATCCAGCACGAAACGCTCATCAAAGGCATTAATCATAACCGCCTACCTACGATTTACCCGCCGGTCAGTGCGGCTGTCTTTGCGGTCGCCGCATGCCTGCGGCCATTCAATACCATGGGGCTCAAGGCGTTGTTGCTGCTGTTTGATACTGGCACGGCGATTGTGATCGCCTTGATTCTAAGGCGTTTTAGGTTGCCGAGCCTGTGGCTGCTGATTTACTGGTGGAATCCGGTGGCAATCAACGCTTTCGCCAATGAAGCCCACTTGGATTCGATAACATTGTTTTTTGTTGCGTTGTTTTTGTACCTTCTGATCCGCAACTGGGCTGGGCCGGCGGGATGGGCTTGGGGATTGGCCGTTGGCGCGAAATTTTGGCCGGTCGTACTAGCCCTGGTCGTGCTGAAAAAGTATAGGGCCGATCGCCGCCGGCTTTGGACCTTCGCTGGGGCCGCTCTGCTATCCGCACTGATCGCCTTGTCGCCCATGTTCATGACCGGCCCACCCGCCTTCGTGTCGCTTTCCGCCTATGCCCGTTACTGGCAGGCTAACAACCTGGTGTTCCATTTCTTGTTTGTACTCTGGAACCTGGGGCTGACCTCCTGGTCGGCGGCTCACATGGGCAGCCTGGTGACCGTGTTGGTTCTCTATGGCATGGTGACGCTGTTTTTATTGAACAAGCCGGTGGAAGGGGTGCAGGCGATACGTACAAGCCTCATGATGGTGGCGTTGATGTTTCTGCTAAGCCCTACCGAATTTCCCTGGTATTACACGTGGCTGCTGCCCATGCTGGCGGTTTGTCCCCGACCGTCACTTTTACTTTGGTCCTGCACCCTTGGCCTGTACCATCTGTCCTACGTGAACCCCCAAGTGGTCTGGATCGAACATTTGCCGGTGCTGCTCCTACTGATTCTGGAGGCATTCGTTCCGACGATTCGCCTGTTCTTCGAAAACAGCACGGCTACGCCGACCCTTATGCCGACAAGTGCGGCGCCTGGCGCACCAGGAGATCATACCTGATGCCTGGCGAAGAAAAGCGAGACTGGGCCACACCACGGGTCGTGGTCGTCATTCCCGCGCTCAACGAGCAGGAATCGATCGGCCGGGTCATCACTTCCATTCCACCTTGGGTCAGACAGACCATTGTCGTTGACAATGGTTCCACGGATGCCACGGCCGATCGCGCCCGGCAGGCGGGGGCGGTGGTAATCACCGAGCCACAGCGCGGTTACGGCCAAGCGTG
>JAKCCC010000215.1 GCA_021838985.1 Planctomycetota bacterium | reverse complement strand
GCACCAATTTCTATGCGGAAATGGGTGGCCAAGTTGGAGATACTGGCGAGATTCGTTCTGCCGCGGGGGCGGTTTTTGCGGTGCGGGACACCCAGCTCGCCGGAGCCTACGTGCTGCACCTGGGTCAGCCCCGCGGGGGAACTTGGCGGCCGGGAATGGAAGTCAACGCGGTGGTCGGCGCGGCGCGGTCGGACATTGAAAAAAATCACACCGCAACCCATCTGCTCAATTGGGCGCTGCGTGAAACGCTTGGCGAACACGTGCAGCAAAAAGGTTCGCTGGTGGATGCGGAAAAACTGCGTTTTGACTTTCAGCATCCCCAGGCGCTGCAGGACGCCGAGCTGCAACGGGTGGAAGCCCTGGTGGAGGACTTGATTCGCCGGGACCTGCCCGTGTACACCGGCGTAGTGCCGCTGGAGCAAGGCCGGCGGATTTATTCGTTGCGGGCGATGTTTGGGGAAAAATATCCACCCCAGGTGCGGGTGGTCAGTGTGGGGCAACCGGTGGAGCGGTTATGCCAGGATCCTGCCAATTCAGCCTGGCGGCAATACGCTATCGAATTTTGCGGTGGCACGCATCTGAACCGTACCGGTGAAGCCTTGCAGTTTGCCATCCTCGCGGAAGAAGCGGTATCCAAAGGGGTACGGCGCATCGTGGCTTTAACGGGGCGAGCGGCCCAGCAGGCCCGCACTGAGGCGGAAGACAGCGCGCAGCGCGTGGCCGAAGCAGAACGGGCCGGACCGGCCGACTGGCCCAGCGCGATCGCGGTCTTGCAGAAGATCAGCCGCCAGCCGGGGTTGCCGCTGCGGGCGCGCCGTGCGGCTGGACAGGCGCTGGCGCGCTGCCAGGAAGGGCTCAAAGCGCAGCAGAAAAAGGGCGGCGCGACGCGGGCGTCCGCCGACGGCGTGGCCTGGGATCGGTTATTGGGGGCGGTCGAAGTAGCTGGAGGGGTCAAACTGATCGTCGCCCAATTGCCGACCGGCGGGGCGGCGGAATTGCGAGGCATCATGGATGCGCTGAAGAAAAAGTGCGCCCCAGCCCCGGTGGCCATGCTGCTGGCATCCATCGAGATGGACCACGACAAGAATGATCAGCCTTTGCCGCCGAAAGTTAACCTGCTGGCGGCCGTTAGCGACGGCTTGGTTGGCAAGTTGGCCGCGGGGGACTGGATTAAACAGGTTGCGCCCCTGATAGGCGGTAGCGGCGGCGGGCGGCCGCAGATGGCGATGGCCGGCGGAAAAGACGTCAGCCGCCTCGAAGCGGCCCTGGAAACCGGCCGGCAATGGGCACGCGGAAAATTACAATTTGACGGCACGGCGAAGCGCTGCTAATATCGCGCCCTTAGCGCACGGGTGCAGCAACGCCCGCGGGCCAACCATGGGGGGCTGAATTTAATAGTGTCGCAGCGCACCGCGTTTGGCCGTGGCCTGATCGCCCGGCGCGGCGGAGCCGCAACCAAGAGAACCACGGATCACACGGATGTACACGGATTTTTAACCACGGAACACACGAAACACGGGAAAGGGGAAGGGGAGGATGATTCTGCGCGGCCTGGAAAGCTTCGCGCGGCGCGAAGAAACACGGAGATTGTGATAGGGATTACGGCGACGGCCTTCGGTTTTCGGTAAGAGCGGGCGGCCGTGTAGCCGGCGATGCCCCCATCGCCGCTGCGACTGAAACCCCGCGCCCAGACCCGAACTTAACCATGAATCACACGGGGCCCACTGATTTTATCCGTGTCATCGGTGTAATCCCCGCCGCGGCGGGTAAACTGTGGTTTCCACGGCGTCGTGCGAAAAAAAATTGGCGCGGGGCGCGAAGGTTTCGCGGGATTGTGGCCCCGAGCTGAATGCGCATCGCTTTTGTTAAGGACCAAGCTTATGAATCAAACCCGTACCGGAAAATTTCCCATCGGCTTTCGGCGCGGCGGATCGGAGTGGCAGCGTGATCTGCAGGGCTTGCTTAGTTTTGCCAAGGCCAATCATTTCGCTGGCCTGGATGTGGGGGCCGTGGATCTATCCGACCTGCGGGCCATCGTTGGCGCCGGCCTGCGCATCGGCACGGTGGATCTGAAGAACTGGACGGCCATGGTCTCGGTGGATGCCGGCAAGCGTAAGGCCGCCGCCCAGGAAAACGCCGCTTATATCCGCTCCTGCGTCAGCGCGGGGGCTAAGACATTCTTTGTCGTTATTATTCCGGAAGAACCGGCCAAACCGCGTCGGGATAATTTCCGCCTGGCCGTGGATGGTTGGGGGCAACTGGCTGCGGCGATCGGTCCCTTGGGCGCACGCTTGGCCATCGAAGGCTGGCCCGGACCACAGAATTCCGCTCTGGCCTGCACCCCTGCGGATTACCGGGCCTTTCTGAAGGAAATGCCCCTCCACGTCGGCGTGAACTTCGATCCGTCCCACCTCATCCGCATGGGCATAGATCCCGTGCGTTTCCTGTCGGAATTCGCCTCCCGGGTCTACCATGTCCACGGTAAGGATACGGAGTTGCTTGACGATGAACTGCAGGAGCATGGCCACCTGCAGAATGCCACCTTCGCCAAGAGCCACGGCTTCGGGGGTTGGGCCTGGCGATACACGATTCCCGGCCACGGCTGCGCCCGTTGGGGAAAATTATTTTCCATCCTGAAGGACGCCGGCTACCAAGGGCTGGTCAGCGTGGAACTGGAAGATGAAAACTTCAACGGCAGCACCGCTGGCGAGCAGGAGGGCCTGATTGCCGCGCGTGAATTCCTTTCGCACGTCTAGCACGCTGTGGTGGGCTGGCCGCACCGGTCTTGACGCGCCGGCGAGCTGAAAAATCATCACGCCGGCGCGAAGCGAAGTCTCGAAATCGCCGGCGCGGTTGCCCGTGGGGGCGCAACCCGTTATTATAAACTGTTTGTGGGTTTGACGCCCGCTGCGGCGCCGGGTTGCGCCAGCGGCGCAGGCGCCAATGACAGTTTTAAGGAGCTTCGCGTGGCCAAGATTCGAGTCGGTATCAATGGTTTTGGTCGTATCGGCCGGTTGGTTTTCCGGGCGGGCATTGCCAATCCGCAGATTGAATTTGTGGCGGTTAATGATCTTTTTCCGCCGGAAAGTCTGGCCTATCTGCTTAAATATGATTCCACTCACGGGCGGTTCAAGGGGCAGGTAGCCGTGGCCGGCGCCGACGGCCTGAGCGTCAATGGTCGCACGGTGAAAACGCTATCCGTCCGCGATCCGGCGCAGCTGCCGTGGAAAGACTTAGGTGTGCATTACGTCGTTGAATCGACGGGTTTGTTCACCGACCGCGCCGGAGCGGGTAAACATCTGGCCGCGGGCGCCCGGCGGGTGATCATTTCCGCACCGGCCAAAGACAAGGACATTCCCACTTTCGTGCTGGGCGTTAATGAGGACCGGTTCAATCCCGCGGCGGACAGCATCGTCTCCAACGCCAGTTGCACCACCAACTGCCTGGCGCCGCTGGTGAAGGTGGTGCACGATCATTTCGGCGTGGTGGAGGCGCTGATGACCACGCTGCATTCCGTGACCGCCACGCAACCGACGGTCGACGGGCCGTCGAAAAAAGATTTGCGCGGCGGGCGCGGCGCCGGGCAGAATCTGATTCCCGCGTCCACCGGCGCGGCTAAAGCGACCACGCTGGTGATCCCGGAATTGAAAGGCCGGATTACGGGCATGGCGTTCCGGGCGCCCACGCCGGATGTATCCGTCGTCGATTTGACGCTGCGCACTGAGAAGGAAACCTCGCTGGCCGCCATCAACCAGGTTTTGAAAAAGGAAGCGGAAGGCCGGCTGAAAGGTATTCTTGGCTATACGGACGAACCGGTAGTCTCGTCTGATTTTATCGGGGATGCGCACTCGAGCATTTACGACGCGAGCGCCGGAATTGAACTGAACAGCCACTTTTTCAAGCTGGTCAGTTGGTACGATAACGAATGGGGTTACAGCAACCGCGTCATTGATTTGCTGCGCTACATCGGCCGCAAGGATGGGCTGGTATAGAGGTTTTCAGTTTTCAGTGGCGTGGCCTGCGGAAGTCGCACTACCTAAAACCACCTTCGCAGGGGCGCCCCCTGGACGACCGCTGGGTGGACCGCTCAAAACCGACTGCCGGTCGCTGGAAGCTGACCGCTGGCCGGGTGAAAGCTGACCGCCTGATATGCGTTGGATATGGATCGACAGGTTTGAAGTCTTTGAGCCGGGGCGGCGGGCCGTCGCGGTCAAAAACGTCAGCTTGGCCGAGGGCTATCTGCATGAGCATTTTCCCGGTTTTCCCGTTCTACCGGCCAGCCTGATGATCGAAGGCCTGGCTCAGACCGGCGGCATCCTGGTCGGGCAAGCGGCGGACTTTCGGGAAAAAGTGATTCTCGCCAAGATCGGCCGGGCGGAATTCTTCCGGCTGGTGCGCCCGGGCGAGCAGGTGGTCTATACCGCGGCGCTCGCCCGGATCAGTCCCGCCGGCGCCTCCATCGAGGGTCGTATTTCCGCCCGCTCCCGTGCTGCTGATGGCCATAGCGTTGACTTGGCCGTCGGTCACGTGGAGCTGATGTTTTCGCATATTGACCAGAATCGCGCCGGGCTGAAGTTTCCCGAGTTTAATTTCGTGTTCAATGCCCGGTTCATGAGTTTGTACGAAAACTGGCGGCGGGGCGTTGAGGTGGCGCTGCAACCGGCCCCGTCGCCCCAGGAGTCCCCATGATTCTTAATATTATCCGCGTGATCTTCTTCCTGCTGGTGCTGACGGTGGCGGAGATTTATCTTGGCCATCTGATGGAGAGTTCCTTTTGGTCCTACGCCATCATGTA
>JAKCCC010000214.1 GCA_021838985.1 Planctomycetota bacterium | reverse complement strand
GGGCGATCCGTGGACGGTCCCGGCGGTACCAAACCGGGCCGCTGCCCCTGGAGTCCGCTCAGGGCCGCGGGTGATGGCGGCGGTGAATGTTGCGGAGTCGGTCGGCATCCACATGGGTATAAATCTGGGTGGTGCCGACGTTGGCGTGGCCAAGCAGTTCCTGCACGACCCGCAGGTCCGCGCCGCCGGAAAGCAGATGCGTGGCGAAAGTGTGACGCAGCATGTGCGGATGCACGCGGCGCAGGCCGGCCGCGCGGCTGATTCGGGCCAGCCGCTGCCAGAGCACCACGCGGTTAATGGGCCGCCCCGCGCGGGATAGAAAGACCTGCGACGGCGGCTCAGACGCGGCCTTAACCGCCAATAGCCGCGGCCTTAGCCCAGCCAAATAGGTGTTCAGAGCGGCTTGGGCGGGTTTACCGATCGGCACGATCCTTTCCTTGCGCCCCTTCCCCAGCACGCGGATGACGCCCAAGTCCGGATGCAGGTCGGATAACGTCAGCTCCGCCAATTCGCTGGCGCGCAGGCCGCAGGCGTAAAACAATTCAAGGATGGCGCGATCGCGATCGGCCAGGGCGTGGCCGGGATCGACTGCCTGGAGCAGCGCTTCAATCTCGCGCCGGCCCAGCACATCGGGAAGCTTTTTCCAGGCCTGCGGCGTTTCCAGCAGTTCGGTCGGGTCTTCCCGGCATAGGCCGCGGGCCCGCGCGAAACGAAAGTACATTTTCAACGTTGCCGTATGCCTTAGGATGCTGGCGATCTGCATCCTCCGCTCGGCATGGAGATGTCGCAGATAGTCCCGGACGATCACCGCATCCGCCTGGTTCAGAACCCGCCCGTGCGCCTGGCAGAAGCCCGCAAAATCATACAGATCCGCGCGGTAGGCCGCCTGCGTATTCACGGCCAGGCCAAGTTCCAGCTCCAGGTAAACCAGGAAGGCGTCGATACCACGGGCGTCTTGTCGCGCCCGTCGTTCAATTTGGCGGCCGGGGCCGGTTCTCGCCACGATCCGCGCCATGGTTTGAATCCCCGTTACCCCTAAAGCCAGGGCCGCGCCGTGCCCTTTTCCGCCAACTCCAGCGGGCTTGGGCCACCGCACCTCACGCCCCCTCGCGGCCGGATAAATTGTGGAGCCGAAGGCGACGAACTCATCTCGGAAATTCAGATGCTTGCCGGAGCGCCAGCGGCGGCTGAATAATTTCGGAAAGTATAACGACGCTGCGCAGACCGGAACGGCTGGTCAAAACTTTGCCCAGGACCTGGCGTAGGGTTTGCGGAGCCGCGGCAACGGCGGAGGGGGCGGCCGACGGACCTGGCGCCGTGGTTTTGGAAGTCGCGGCCCGCGGCGCAACCGCCGCTCCCTCGGATACGGAGCGGGATAACCGCCTGCGCGCAGGTTGCTGCGGGAAGATCGTCGCCGTGGCACGCACCGTGCGGCCTGGGCTGGCGGATCCTGCGACGGTTCGTTCTGGAATCACGCGACGCGTCGCCGTAAATTCCGCCGGTGGCCGCACCGGAGCGGTCGGCTGGGGAACGACCCGGATTGGACGCGACCCGGGTGCAAAAGCACCGGGGCGTGGCGGAATCGAACGCTGCGCTGGCACCGCGGGCGCACGGGGCGATGGGGCCGCGCCGGCCGCCTGCGGGGCGCGGCGGCGGGCCTGTTCGCGGGCCAGTTGCTCAATGGTAATTCGCCCGGAAAGAATTTCGCGGGCCAGTTCATTCGGGTCGCGGGGAATATCGGCCATGGTTTGCGCTTTCGGCTTTCGATTGGCGGCGACCCTGGCGCGTCCGCCCCCTTTCGGGGCGAATCGGCCCTCTTCGTCGTGCCTGCTTATTTTAGCAGATCGCGTCGGCGACGCATAGTTTGTCCGAACGCCGCCAGCGGGCGGCGGCTGCCATGGCCGCAGATTCTTCGCCGCCCCTGAAAATGGGCAGGGCATCTCACCACAGCGAGTCGCCCCGCGGCAGCGTGTAAAATGTGGCGACTTGGTCGCCCAGTGGCCACCGAGACGCCTGCTTTACGACTATTTTCATGCTCCGCAGATCGAAGACTCGCCTCAGTGAGTCGAAGACTCGCCTCTGGGGAATGCCCGCAGCGGCGTGAGGGACTGTCTTGAACATGGGCATAAAGATGAGGGCAAAGTCTCTTCGACGACGCTTCGACTGGTGGCTATTGCTTTGTCAATCGATAAATTTATGGTAAGAGAAAGAGCTTCAAGCTCGCCACCGAACCCGAAGCACCGGTCGTCGGATCGCCGTAGCGGGTCGCCCAGCGCGACCGGATAAACCGCGGCAGACGGGATATCCGAAAGCTAAGTGGTGACAAAGCACTATCTCTATGGGGGATAACCATTTTGCTATATTGCCGCCGGTTTAATGGCTTGGCGGCGTTTTAATTCGCGGAGGACGGCGGCGTCGCGGGCGGAAAGATCAGGATATTCAGGATCAGAGCCGACGTCGGGGCGGCGCTTCCAGGAGCGGGCGCAGCTGGCGTAGCGTGAACGGGTGTCGTGAATCTGAATGCCCCACCTCTGGCCATGTTCAATGCGATGGAAGCCGACGCCGAGCATATCTTCAAGTTCCGGTCCATACTGCGGCAGACTGGCCTCCAGCGGGTGGCCGACGGGGACTACGATAACGGCCTCGGCATCGAGGGCATTGCCCAAGCCGACGGAGCGCTTCAGCGTGTCGAGCTGCTTGAGGCCGTCCTCAACCAGGGGCATAAAAATCGCCCAAGGTTGCACGAGTTCGGGCCGGGGTTCCGCGATAGGGGGGCTGAAGACCTGTTCGTGGATACTGGGGGTTTCTGGTTGCCGGTTTCCGGTTTCTAGTTTGTGGTTTCCAGTTTCTGGTTGGCGGCTTGTGGTTTCCAGTTTTCGTTGCGCCTCCCGAGCGCTGGGTAGTTGTAAAATCGCCTGCCATGCCTCTTCCGCGGTGAACGCGAGCACCGGAGCGAGCCATTCGACCAGTTGCATGAGCAGCAGCCAACAAACAGTTTGGGAAGCCCGACGGCGGGGTGCTTCGGGCAGTTCGCAATAAAGGCGATCTTTGATGGCCTTGGCGTAAATGGCGGAAATATCGACGTTGCAAAACTCATACAGCAGCCGATAGACGCGGTGAAATTCATACTGGTCATAGGCTTTATGCACCGCCCGGCCGACCACCGCCAGGCGATGACGCATCCACAGGTCTACGGAACAAGGCGCCGCGTCAACGCTGTGAACCCGGGCGTCAAAATCATAAAGATTGCCTAGCAGATAACGGATAGTATTGCGGATTTTGCGGTAGGCTTCCCCGAGGCGGACGAAGAGTTCCTTCGAACAGGGCACATCATTCTGGTAATCGACGCTGGCCACCCAGAGGCGCAGAATATCCGCCCCGTGCGTTTTCAGGGCATCAGCAACCTTAATGTCGTTGCCTTCGCTCTTGGACATTTTCCGCCCCACGGCATCGACGACAAAACCGTGGGTGAGCACCTGCAGGAACGGCGCCTGGCTGCGATTCCCCGCCGCTTCGAGCAGGGAGGCCTGAAACCAGCCACGATGCTGGTCGGAGCCTTCCAAATACATGGTGGCGGGATAGCCGAGTTCCGGATGCGTGCCCTCCAGCACCGCCCGGTGCGAAGCGCCGGATTCAAACCAGACATCCAGAATATCCGCGCCCTGGCGCAGTTCGGCGGTGTTAAAACGCATGGTGGGAATGCGCCTGGTCGTGGGGGGGGGCGGCGCCGTTGGCGAGTCCACCCTCGGCAAGGTCTCCCCAAAGGCGACTCCACGATCCGCCGAAAGTCGCCGGAGCGACGGACCAGCTCCGCCTCCGGGCGGACCGGCGGCCATATGCTGGGCTTGAACCCCGTTTGGCTCTTCCGTAGGCGCGCCGACGGCATCGGCAGCCGCTCCCGCGGCGCCAACCATCTCATCCTCCCACTGGGCAGTGCCGAGAATTTCCGTCGGCGAATCGGTGAACCAGCTATCCGCGCCGTGTTGGCGAACATGATTGGCAACCTGCCGGACTGATTTGGCCGTCAGCAGAACCGTTCCATCGGGTGTAAAAAAGGCAGGAATAGGGATTCCCCAATAGCGCTGACGCGAGATGCACCAATCGGGGCGGGTCTGCAACATGCCGGTGATACGGTTCTTGCCCCAATCGGGAATCCAGCGAACTTGTTCGACCATGGCCTGGGCGGTTTTTAGAAGGCGGCTCTCGCCGGAAGCGCGGATGAACCATTGTTCGGTGGCGCGAAAAATAGTGGGTTTGTGGCAACGCCAGCAGTGCGGATAACTGTGTTCTATCTCGCCGGCCGCCAGCAGCAGGCCATCGGCACGAAGCTGCTCCAGCACCAATTTATTCGCTGTCCAGATGATCTGGCCGCGCAATTCCACCGGGACGGTATCGTCATAACGGCCATCGGCCAAAACGGGGCAATAACTTTCCAGGTTATGTTGGCGTCCGCTTAAATAATCTTCCGCTCCGTGGCCGGGCGCGGTGTGAACCAGGCCGGTGCCGTCTTCCAAGGTGACATAATCCGCGGTGATAATGGGGCAGCGCCGTGGCCGTTCCAGCGGATGCTGGTAAGACAGGCCCAGGGCGGCCAATTCCGATCCGGTGAGCGGAGCGGAGACGGTAAAGCCGGTGATTTGCAGCCGCGGCATGACCGTTGCAACCAACTGCCGCGCCACGATCAAGCTGTGGTCCGCGGTGCGCACGCAGACATATTCATGGCTGGGCTGCGCCGCCACCGCGCGATTCGCCGGCAAAGTCCAGGGCGTGGTGGTCCAGATCAGCAGGGAGGCGTTTTTCGGCCGCGGGCCCCATGCCGGTGGCCAGTGACCACCGGAAGGATCCACCGGCAAC
>JAKCCC010000213.1 GCA_021838985.1 Planctomycetota bacterium | reverse complement strand
TGCGAATCTGCTCCCGGAAAGACCGGCCCCCACCAACCGCCCGCCCCTGGCGGCTCAGCTCAACGCGCGGCTACCCTCTTTGCGGAATCGCTGGTCGACCAACGATTGGCGATGCACCGCTGGGTCCCTCTCCCCGCAAGCGAGCTCGTCGACCACCGTTTCTGAAATCACCAGGTCGAAACGTTCGTGACGATGCAACCACCAATGCCAGCTCCTCTTCTGCCTTGCCGGCGTCAGGACATCCATGCTGGGGGACGGGGCTAAATAGCTGATGATCGTCGTGTCAATGTAAACCCGTTGCCGCCCCACGGCCTAACGCCCTTTCTCTTGTGACAGCGTTGTCTGAACTACCGCATTCGCCCCGGCGACAAGCTGCGGTTAACGGCACGACGGCGATTTTTCGACGTCACACGCGGGACCAAGTTTTTCCTTGTTTTTCGACCAATCCGTCGATGCGGCCGGCGAGGATTTTCTTCGCTGGCGTCCTGCTCCATATAGTGTCGCGCCATTTTGCGTACGTCGTAACCAAATTGCTTGGAAAGAGTATCCTTGGCCCCCCAGACCTCACGGAGAATTTCATTGTCGTGCATGGCTAGCTCCCAATCAATTCATTTACGGTACACACTTCAGGACACACCAACCCCGACGACGATAATATTTTTCGTACACGCGGTAGGAGCATCGCATTGGCCAAGTGCCGACAATTCCACGTCAACAGAATATCAATTCCATGCCGTGTCGCGGTAGCCAGGTGAAACGCATCGGCCGTAGCCTTTTCCGGCAATGGCCCATTTTTCACCAACGACATTGCCACGTCGATTATTTTAGCATCAGTCGGCAGTATTGGGATATCGGCGATCAAGTCCAACCGGCGTGCGGCGTACTGTGGATCACCCAGTTGAATTTCGTCAATGACCGCACGTGAAACAAATAAACTAAACTGCCTTCGAGAATTATGCCACCATTTCCGCGTTAACTGCTGTTGTGCTGATAGCAAAATATCACGGCTTGGCTTGGCGACGACATAACTGACGATCGTCGACTCAATATAAACCCGTTGTCGCCCCACGCTTAACGCCCTTTCTCTCGTGACGTGGTCTGCGCCACCAACCCCCTCACGGATAAATCCTCATCAAGCAGTGGCGGTTAATTCCACGCCGCGCACCTGCCCGCACTTGAGCCGCGCCTTGAATTCTTCCGGAAACTTCTGCAGGAACGTGCGCACCGCCCAGTTAGCCCCGTCGGCCAGTCCACAGATGGTCGTTCCCGGCATGGCCCCCATGCTCAGGGCGATTTCCATCAACAGATCAAAATCGCGTGGGCGGCCGAAGCCGTCCACGATGCGGTTGAGCATCTTGTGCATCCAGGCCGTGCCTTCGCGGCAGGGGGTGCATTGGCCACAACTTTCATGGGCGAAAAAGCGGACAATATTACGCAAGACTAACACCAGATCGGTTTGATCGTTCATCACGATAACCCCGGCCGTGCCCAAGCCCAGCACGTTGTATTTTTTGCCGATATCGAAATCCAGTTCGGCGTGATACTGATCGGTTCCCAGCACGCCCATCGATACGCCGCCAGGAATGGCCGCTTTGTATTTTCCCCCCTTCACGCCGCCGGCGTATTTTTCGATGAGCGTGGACATTTTCACGCCCAGTGCTTCCTCATAAACGCCGGGCTGGTTGACGTGGCCGCTCAAGCCAAATAATTTCGGTCCGGCGGAACTCGGCGTGCCCATGCTCTTAAACCACGCGGCGCCCTGAAGCACAATGTGCGGCAGGCAAGCCAGCGTTTCCACATTGTTGATGATCGTCGGCTTGGCGAAGGCGCCCGCGACAGCGGGAAAGGGCGGTTTATTTCGGGGCCAACCGCGTTTACCTTCCAGGGATTCCAAGAGTCCCGTTTCTTCGCCGCAGATATAAGCACCCGCCCCGCGATGCACGTAACAGTTGTGCACGATGTCCGTGCCGGGATATTTCCGCCCGAAGATGCCATGGGCATAGGCCTCCGCGACGGCCTCTTCCAGGATGCCGGCCTGGCGGTGATATTCGCCGCGGATGTAGATGTAACTGGTGGTAATGCGGTTGGCATAGGCCGCGATGGCGATGCCTTCCAACAGGGCGTGTGGATCGTGTTCCACCAGGTAGCGATCTTTGAACGTGCCCGGTTCCGACTCGTCGAAATTGACGGCCAGGTAACGTGGATGGACATCCTTGGGCAGAAAAGTCCATTTCGTGCCGCAGGGAAAACCCGCCCCTCCACGGCCGCGCAGGCCGGCGTCGACCACCAGCTTGATCACCTCACCCGGCGGCATGGTGCAGGCTTTTTGCAACCCCTCGTAACCGCCGGTGGCGGTGTAATCGGCCCAGCGGCAAAGGCGGCGCTGCGCCGGGTCCGCGGGAATGCGTTTTAGAAGAATAGGGGCGGGCAAAGCCATCAGTGCGCCTTTCCGTTCATCGTAGAAGCAGCGTCCTCGCCGCTTCCACTACCCGCAGGCGGCGAGACGCCGCTTCTACGATTGGGCAACGCCTGCAGTTTTCGCACAAAGTTGTCCGGTTCCAGATGGCCGTGCAAATCCTCGTTCACCAACGCACAGGGAGCCTGTTCGCACGCGCCCAGGCATTCCACTTCCAGCACCGTTATTTTGTGATCGGCGGTGGTTTCGCCTGGATCAACGCCAAATACGTGGCGGATTCTTTCCAGCACCGCCCGTGAGCCGCACAGTTCACAGGAAATCGATCGGCACACGCTGATAACATATTCGCCGCTCGGCGTAAGCCGGAATTCTTCATAGAACGAAACTGCGTCCTGCACCTCGGCCCGCGCGATCCCCAGAAAATCCGCGGTTTCATCGATCGCCTGTTCGGGAATATAACCGTATTCCTGCCTGAGCCGATGAAACAACGGCAGCAAGGCCGCCTGCTTGCGCGGATAGCGGGGAAAATACTTTTCCGCGACCTGCGTTTTGATCGCGTCGGTCAAGTACGGCTCCGCCCGGCGCGAGGCATAGGGTTTCAGACGGTCTTCCACCAGCCAGGTCATTGAACAATCCCTAATCCCAATCCTTTAACTTCAAATTGGAAAGCCCAAATTCCGCAGTTACCGATCCAGTTCCGCGGCAATGATATTCAAACTACCCAGCACCGCCACCACATCCGAAAGCATGTGCCCCTCCATCATCTTCGGCAACACACTCAAGTGGATAAACGAGGGCGGCCGGGTGCGGGCCCGCCAGGGATTCCGGCTGGCGTCGCTGACCAGGTAATAGCCCAGTTCGCCGTTGGCCGTTTCCGTGCAGCCGTATACTTCCCCCACCGGCGGCATGAAACCCCGGTTCGTCATCACCAGCTCAAAATGCTGAATCAGCCCTTCAATACTGCCGTAAACCTGCGCCTTCGGCGGTAAAATATCTTTGCTTTCCGGACTAACGTTCATCGGCCCACCGGGAATATGGTCGATGAGCTGCCGGATAATATGCATGGACTGTTTCATTTCCTCCAGCCGCACCAGGTAGCGCGCCAGCACGTCGCCGGTGTGCATGATCGGCGCTTGGAAGTCCACCGCCGGAGCGCCCCGGCCGTCCCAGTTATTCTGGAAGCAGAAATAAGGATCATCTTTGCGGACATCGCGCATCACCCCGCTGGCCCGAGCCACCGGTCCGCTTAGGCTCCAGTTAAGCGCTTCCTGTTCCGTGATGACCCCGATGCCCTGCGTGCGGTCGATGAAAATGCGCAGACGGTTCAGCAGCTTTTCGATGTCATCAATGGCGCGGGGCAGCGATTCACTGATGAATTTTTTCACCAGGGGGCGGAAAACGTTGTCATCCACATCGCAGCAAGCGCCGCCGATGCGATTCCAACTCGTGTGGAAGCGCGCCCCGGAAACGTATTCCATAATGTCATAGATCGCTTCGCGTTCGTTAAAGCCGAATAGAAACGCCGTAAAACCGCCCAGGTCCAGAGCCGCGGCCCCCACGCACAGCAGGTGACTCTGGATGCGGGCCAGTTCGCCCAGGATGGTGCGGTAGACTTTGCACCGGGGTGTCGGCTCGATGCCGAACAGCGTTTCGCACGCCCGGATCCAGGACAATTCATTGCCCATCGGAGCCAGGTAATCCATGCGATCCACGATGGTGATGTATTGATTGTAATTGAGCACCTCGGCGTTTTTCTCGAAGCCGCTGTGCAGATAGCCGATCACCGGCACGCAGCGCACCACGCGTTCGCCGTCGATTTCCAACACCAGACGGATCACCGTATGGGTGGCGGGATGCTGCGGGCCGAAGTTGAGCGTCCACAGATTCGGACTCGCCGACAGGGGCGGGGTTGCCAGCGGGTCCTCCATCAGCAGAGATCCGCCTTTTTCCAGGGTGTACGGCATAACGGCTGCGGCTCCAAATCCCAAACGCGCCCAAACCTAATATTATAAGCGCCTGGGTGCGTGATGCTATGGCCAAACCGCGCCGACGGCAACTGACGGGTGTGACAACGTTTCGAGGAGCGGAATCCCTGACGATACTCAACCGCCAGTTCCCGGCCACGGCGTCCCGGAGCCGGTCGGAGAATCGCCCCCAATGGAGACCGACGCCCCTAAGTTTAGTCGTCCGCGGTGCCCCGCTGCGCTGAAGAAGACGCATGGCTCCATTGCCGCCGTCTCCCCGAAAAATTGTTACGGCCCAACCGGCGCCCAGACGCGCCCCCCGACCTCGCCGGGCGGGTTACAATAGCGGCTGAATATAATATAAGGAAACCCTCTATGCGCATCGCCATGGCCCAGTTGAATCCCATTGTCGGCGACATCGCCGGCAACACCGCCCGCATTATCGGAGCCATGCAGCAGGCCAGGCAGCGTGGCGCGGAACTG
>JAKCCC010000212.1 GCA_021838985.1 Planctomycetota bacterium | reverse complement strand
GGATTCCGCGCTGCAGCGCGGTACGTCTCTTCGCCCGAACGTGTGGCCAGAAGAGGACAGGGCTGCCAAGTAAGACTGAATACGGAAAGCTCGCGGCTTTCGCCGCGCGGGAGTGTTCGTTGCGCACACTGAAGGTTCATCAAATTGCGAAAAAACTTGGCGTCGAAAGCCAGGCGATCATCGCCAAGTGCCAGGCGGAAGAAATCCCTGACATCAAGGACCGCTTAAGCGTGGTCAGCGCCGGTCTGGCCGCCACCATTGAGGAATGGTTCAGCAGCTCCGGTCCGAAGAACGCGGTGGAAACCACCGCCCACGTGGACTTGGCCACGGTGACACGTCGTCGCCCCGCCCGCCCCAAAACGGCCCGCGCCGCCCGACCGAAAAAAGGGGCCGCGGCCGCACCCGCCGCCGTAGCCAAACCGCCGGAAATCTCCGCGTCGCCGGTGACTCCGCCTTCCGTCGCCCCCGTGGCAACCGTCCCGGCGGCGCCCGCCGGTCCGCCCGCGGTGGACGCGCCTCCCTTGGCTGCCGCCAGGGCGGCGGCGCCCCCCACGGTCACCGCCGAGGCTCCGCTGGCGGTGGCCGCCCCTTCCGCCGGACGCCTGGACAAACCTTCGGCTCCCGCGCCTGAAATCCCCGTCAAGCCGGTGCGGCCGGTAGCGCCGATTACACCGCGCGGCGTGCCGAATGTGGTGCCGCGGCCAAAGATCACGCCGGTCGGGCCGAAGAACATACCGGCGCCGGCCCGGCTGCAGGGGCCGAAGCTGGTGCGGATAGAACATCCGGAGCCGCTCGCCGCGCCGCGCCCGCGCCTGCGCCCCGCTGCCGCGGCGAACATTTCGGCGCCGGAACGACCCGGCGCCGCGGCCGGTGCCGCGACGCCCCACCGTGGTCGAGGCCGCCTCCCGGGTCGGACGGAAGAGGAGGAAGAGGGCCGCTCGCCGCGCCGCAAAGGCGCCGCCACCCGGCGGCCAACCGGCCGCAGCGCCGACGCGGGCATAGACCTGATTCGCGAATGGCGCGAAGCCGATCTGGCGGATCGCGCCGAACGGCTCGCGTCCGCCACCGGCGGCATGTTGCGCGAGCGCCGGCGGGAAATCAGCAAATCACAACAACGCCATCCGCAACCGCACGGACCCGCGGCGCGCCCGACGCGCATCGACGTCACGCCGCCCCTCACGCTGCGCCAGCTTTCGGAGGCGATGGGCGTGAAGACCGGCGAGTTGCTCAAAAAGCTGATGGGCCAGGGGGTCATGCTCACGGTCAATCAAACGTTGGAGGCTTCCACCGCCCAGATGCTGGCGATTGACTTCGGTGTCGAACTGAACGTCAAACAGCGCGAATCCCTGTATGCGGTCCTGGCGCGGGAATTTAGCGAGCGCGAACAGCAGGCCCCGCAGACGCTGCGCCCCCCCGTGGTCACGGTGCTCGGACACGTCGATCACGGCAAGACCAGCCTGCTGGATAAAATCCGCTCCGCCCACGTGGCCGCCGGCGAGGCCGGCGGGATCACCCAGCACATCGGGGCTTACACCGTGGCGCTGTCCGGCTCCGATGGCAAGACTAAACGCGTCACCTTCCTGGATACCCCGGGCCACCAGGCCTTCACGGCCATGCGCGCCCGCGGGGCAAATATGACGGACGTGGTGTTGCTGGTAGTCGCCGCCGACGACGGGGTCATGCCGCAGACCGTGGAGTCCATCAACCACGCCAAAGCGGCCCAGGTTCCGATCGTCGTGGCCTTGAATAAGATGGACAAGCCCGAAGCCAACCCCAATAAGGTGCTCGGCCAGTTGGCCGAACACGGCTTAAATCCCGCCGAATGGGGCGGGGATGTGGAAGTGGTGCGCACCAGCGCCACGACCGGCCAGGGCGTACGCGAACTGATTGAATATCTCGACTATGTATCCACCCTGCGTAACCTGACCGCAGCGGCCGATCAGCCGGCGCGCGGCACCGTGATCGAAGCGTTTCTGGATCCGCTCCGGGGCGTCGTGGCGCGGGTCATGGTGCAGAATGGAACCTTGCGGCCCGGAGACATCCTCGTCTGCGGACCGGCGTCCGGCCGCGTGCGTCTGCTGCTGGATGATCAGGGTGCCGCCATCTCCCAGGCCTCCCCCGCCACCGCGGTGGAAGTCATCGGCCTGGACGAGGTCCCCGCCGGGGGTGATCCTTTCTTCGTGGTCACCGATCTGGCCCGCGCCAAGACCGTCGCCGAGGAACGCGCCCGCAGCAATCGCGAATCGGAAATCGCGCAGCGCGGCAAGGTGACCCTGGAAAACCTCTTCGACACCATCAAGCGGGACCGCATCAAAGAATTGAATATGATTCTAAAGGCCGACGTGCAAGGCTCCGTCGATGTGCTCCGTCGCACCATGACCGAAGAGCTTTCCCAGGAGGTGCAGGTCCGGCTTCTCCATGCCGCGGTCGGCGGTATTACCGAAAGTGACGTGCTGCTCGCGGAAGCCTCCGGCGCGATTATCGTGGGCTTTGGCGTGGCGCCGGAAGAAGCCGCCCGGCGCTTAGCCGAGCGGTGCGGCGTGGAAATCCGCCTGTACCGCATTATTTATGAAATTGTCGAGGACATCCGTAAGGCGCTCACCGGGATGTTGGCCCCGGAAAAACGCGAGCAGGTGCTCGGCCATGCCGAGGTCCGCCAGATCATCCGGATCAGCCGGGTGGGCAATGTCGGCGGCTGCCTGGTCAGCGATGGCGTGCTGCAACGCCAGAACAAGTTCCGCCTGATCCGCGACGGCGTCGTCGTCACGGACAATCTGTCCCTGGAATCGCTGAAGCGCTTCAAAGAAGACGTGCGCGAAGTCCGCGGGGGTCTGGAATGCGGCGTGAAACTGGCCGGTTACGATGACCTTAAACTCGGCGATCGCCTGGAGGCCTATAAAACCGTGGATGTGGCCAGGACCCTGTAGTGATTCTGCCTTTTTGATTTTCGAGTTTCGCGTTCATCCTGGCCCGGACGCGAATCGAAAATCGAAAATTAGCGATGGCGGTTCGGGCCATGAAGGTCGGCATTCTCCAGGTGGATTTGCAGGTGGGCGACGCCCTTACCGTCCGGGATAAACGGCGGATCGTCAAATCCCTGCGGGATCGCTGGCGGCATCGCCACAATGTCTCGGTAGCCGAGGTGGAGTTTCTGGAGCACCCGCGCCAGGCCCGGCTGGGGGTCGCAATGGTCGGTTTGGAACGACGGCAGTTGGAAAGCGCGCTGGCGGGCTTGGTCGAATGCCTGCGGCGGGAACCGCGCCTGGAGTTACTGGATTTTCAACTGGAGATTATCTAAGTGGGAACGCGGCATGAATCAGGAGTAGGCACACTCCGATGTGCCGCCGAACCAGCGGACCAGCCACGGCGCGGGCGATGTGTCCACGGGGGCAGATCTTCGACCTGCGGCTGGAGGGGGCCACGGAGCGCCTCCGACGATCCAAGGATTCATTCGGCCTTTCTACTTAGCCGCAACGTTTCGGCGCAGAGGACGGCGACTACACCAAGCCGCCAGGAAAGGATCCGTGCCATCTGTGGACCGTTTTCGCTGCGCCTTGGAGATTGCACGGGGCTTGGCGTGGCGTAGAGGCTTATGGCGTAAAATGAGCGTGCGCGAACAAAAACTGGAATCCCGCATTAAGCGTTTGGTCGGTGACATCCTGCTGCGGGGGCTGGCGGATCCGCGAATCGACGGCCTGATCAGCGTCACCCAAGTGCGGGTGACGCCGGACCTGCGCCAGGCCCGGGTGTTCGTCAGCGTCTTCGCCGCGCCAGCGGCGACAGTGATGGAGGGCCTGGCGGCGGCGCAACGGCACGTGCAGCGGCAGGTGGCGCGGGGCCTGAGTCTGCGTGTCGCGCCGCATTTGAGTTTTCATCTGGATGAATCACTTAAACGTCAGGGGCGCATGTTGGCGCTACTTGCCGGGCGGCAACCACCGCCCGATCCGCCCGTGGTGGACGATGGTCCCACCGAGGCGCTGCCGCCGGCCGGAAGCACCCTTGGATCGATCCCTGAAGGAAAGGAAACGGAGCCATGAGTAAAGTATCCGCGGCCCCGGGTGCGTTGAGAAAAATTATCCGCCGGTTGGTGGCCCAAGCGCCGCCGGGTGGCGCCCGGACCATGGATCCGCTGGCCCGACTGGTGCGCGCGTTTTTCGAATACGACGCCGATCTGCCCCGCGCCGAGGCCGCGGAAGGCCGCATTTTGGCCGCCGTGGCGGATTACAATGAGCTGCGCGTCACGCCGGTGACGGAAATAGCCACGCTTCTGGGTGTGCGTTATCCCTTCGCCGAAGCCCGCTGCCAGGCTCTGCGCCGCACCCTTCAGGCCATTTTCGAACGCGAACATCACATGAGCCTCGAGTGCCTGAAGGAGATGAAGAAATCGGAGGTGCGCAAATATCTGCGGACCCTGACCGGCATTCCAGGCTACGTCGAAGCCGTAGTAGCCCTGGAGTGCTGCGGCGTGCACACCCTGCCTGTGGACACCAAACTCCTGCTGTGGCTTAAGCATAAGCGCGCTTTGCCTGCCGACACCACCATCCCTCAGGCCCAGGAACTTCTGGAGAAACAGGTCCGGGCGGACCAGCTGTTGGCGCTGCACCGCGCGGCGCGTCGGGAACTGGAAGGCTGGTCGCCGAAAAGTTGGCCGGCGCCGGAGAAGCCCGCCGCCGCGGCGCCCCCGCCGGCTCCGACCGCCCAACCACCCGCCGCGGCGCCGCCATCGCGGCCAGCCAAGCCTGCGGCCGCAGCCAGTAAAGCCCGTCCCCCGCACCAGCGTGGGGCGGCCGGGCCCCGCGCGCAGCACCGCCGCGGCGAGTAAACCGGCCTGAACGTTTGACCGCAGAGAACACGGCCACGATGGGAA
>JAKCCC010000211.1 GCA_021838985.1 Planctomycetota bacterium | reverse complement strand
GCGGCCGGCTTCACCCCGTTTACGATGCGTCGTTTCGGCAGCCTTTCACCTCGGTTGCGGGCGGTCCGAAGCTTTTCGGCCTGCAGCCGTTGAGTTCGCCCCTGGAAGTCGGCGGTGGCTCCCCGGCCGTGCTGCGTTATCTGCGCGATGCTCTGCGCGGCAGTGACTTAAACCCGGTTGCCGCCGGCGCCGCCGGCGCGCCCAGCGGATGGCTCGGCGGAATGAAAACACTTACCCCGCGGGCGTTTCGGCTTGAGCCGGGCGCGGCGATCGGTGTGCCGCTGCTTACCGGCGACATGAATGTGGGAGCGATCGGCACGGTTACGAACGTTGTTCACCACACCATCTGGGCCTTCGGCCATCGGTTTTTCGCGGAAGGACCGACGGCCCTGCCCATCAGCGGCGCTTACATCTACACCGTGGTGCCCAGTCTTAGCGCCTCGTTTAAACTGGGTTCAACGGTGGCGCTGCAGGGGCGCCTGATCATGGACCAGGAAACCGGGATCGTCGGCACGCTCGGCGCTGCGCCCCCGGCGGTGCCTATTGCCATCCAGGTGGCGTACCACCATCCGGCCTGGCGCCGTGACTTCCACTACCGGTTATATCCCAACCCCCATTCCACCATGATGGCCCTGGGCGCAGCCTTGATCGGAAGCCTTGATTCGCAGCGAAAGGTCATCGGTCACCACGGCAATTACACGGTACAGATTCATGGCATGGCCGCTTTCGGTCGTATTCATCTGCCCATCGATGAGCTGGCCACCACCGGTTTTTTTCAGCCCAATCAGGTGCTCTTGCCGGTAGCGCTGTTGCTGCATAACCCGTTTGGTAATCTCCGCTTGAGCGGGGTGCGTCTGCACGTATCTTTGCATCGGCGCAGCGACGCCGGCCTCATCACGTCCATAGTCCTGCAGCACCACATCGTAGCGCCGGGGCGCCGCCTGACCTGCCGGGTGGCCCTGAAGCGTTATCGCGGCCGGACCCATTTGGTAACGGTCTCTTTGCAGGTGCCGCGGAATACCCCCCCTGGCAATTACCGCCTGATGGTCGGTTCCGCCGACGCCGCCCTGCTGCAGGAAACCTGGTACTTTCCCCAACGTTTCGCTCCCGATAATTTGAGCAGCCTGGTGCATGATATACGGCATATTTTGTCTTACCGTCAGAATCGCATCTACGCGCGGCTGATCGCAAATGCCCATGGCGTGGCCACCGCCAACGCGGGAGAGCCGAATTTACCGGCGAGCCGGATCGATCTGTTGACCCGTAACCCCGCCCAACCCCTCTATCCGTTGTTTAATTCCGTTCTGGTCAGTGTCCCGGCCGGGGCGGTCGTCGAGCAGGGCGGACAGGATTTCGAGATATTGGTTCGACACCGCATTCATCAGCGCTTTTTTGCGCAACCTCCCGCCGCCCACGATCCGTCGATTCCGGCGGCTTTTGGCGCGCCGGGTGGTCCGTGAGCGCTGGTAGGGCTGGAAAATATCCTGGGACCATGGTTGGAGTGAATATGCTGGACGGTCTGGCGCGACAACTGGAATTTCCAAATAAAAAATTGAAAACACGGCGTATGGCCATGCTGGCCGCCATGGTAATGATCGGGGCCGGCGCCAACGCCCGGGCTGTACACCCGCAGCAGTGGAAGTTTAATAGCGAAGCGAGTTACGCCCGCGGCCATTTTCGCGGAACCGTCGTCAACAACTACGGCCAACTGGCCCTGGGCCGTCAGTTGAAGCCTTTGCTGGCGCACAGCGACTTTCGATTCGTCAACACCGTGCTTGCAGCTCGGGACGGAACCGCCTACTTCGGCACGTCACCGCGTGGCAAGGTTTATCGGATCCACCATGGAAAAATCACCGTATTTTACGTGCCGCCGGTGACCGAAACCCGCGTGCTGGCCTTGGCGATGGATCGCCGAGGACGCGTTCTGGCGAGCCTCGCGGGGAGCCGGGGCGAGTTGGTCCGGTTGACCGTCGCGGCAGGAAAGGTTCGGGCCAAACCGCTCTTCGCAGCGCCGTCCGTTCGCTACATTTGGGCGATTCGCTCTCTGGCCGACGGCGCCATCATTCTGGCCACCGGTCCCCATGGAGAAATCTGGAAGGTGCCGCCCCGCGGACCGGCGAAGCTGCTACTTAAGACGGGGGCGCATAATGTCATGAACCTGGCCGTAACCAAGGGCGGCCAGGTGCTTGCCTGCACGGATGATCCGGGGTTGGTCATCCGCCTGAATCCGCGCACCGGCGCGTCGTTCGTGTTGCTATCCACCGGCCATGCGGAAATCGCTTCGTTGGCGCTCGACCCGGCAGGCGATATCTACGCAGCCACCGCATCCCCCGATCTAGCCCGCCTCGCCGGCGGTGTTTTCCAGCCGCAGGTCCGACCCAATGGCCGTCCGGCATCGGTAGGCTCGGCGGTGCGGGTGCCCGTTAAACCACCGGCAGGCAAGCCTTCCCATAAGCCCGCCCACCGAGCGATCCTCGCGGTCCCCACCCCCAGCCCCATCACCCCGGCTTCCGCTCCGGCCACACTGCCCGCCCCAGCGGGGACCTTGCCGGCGCCACCCGCAGCCGGCTCCGCTCCGCCGGGGAACGCGGTTTACGAAATCAGCGCCAACGGACAAACCGTCACCCTGCTGCACGTGCCGGACATGGTGCTGGCGATGGGTTATTACCACCGCCAGTTGATGCTGGGCACGGGCGACCATGGCCGGCTGATTTTCTACAACCCGTTTACGCAGACCGAATCGTTGGTGGCGCGCCTGAAACAATCGGACATCCTTAGTTTGGCCGTAAGCCCGCACGGCCGAGTGTATCTGGGCACCGCCAACCAAGGTCAAGTGTATCAGTTGTCCCGCCAGACCCGTCCCACTGGCCGATACGTCAGTGCGGTGCAGGACGCTCATTTGCCTTCAGACTGGGGCGCGGCGCATGTGCGTGCCAATCTTCCCCACGGCGCCACCGTCACCATTCAGACGCGCAGCGGCAATACGGCCTCGGTGCGGTTAGCGCGGCGGTTTTGGAGCGCCTGGTCCGCTCCCATTCCCGCCAACACCTATCGCCGAATCTCCAGCCCCGCAGCTCGCTATCTGCAATTTCGGCTCAATCTAAAAAGATCACCGACCGGCCTTTCGCCGGTGATTCGCTCCACGGTTATTTCCTGGCAGCAGATCAACGTGCCGCCGCGGATTACTTCCGCCCGGGTCCATTTTCTAGCAGCCCATCCGCATCGTGCCGTTCTCCGGTGGACGGCCCATGACCCCGACGGCGATACCTTGCAAGCCAGTTTGCAGTACCGGCAGAAAGGTGTGCCCGTGTGGATTCATCTAGCGCGGCATATCCACGCCCACCACTATAATTGGAATACGCGCCAACTGCCTGATGGGCGTTATCGCGTCAAGATCATTGTTTCGGATGCACCCGACAATACGCCCCAGACCACCTATGCCGTGGCCCGCGAAACCCGCTGGTTTCTCGTGGAGAATACGCCGCCGCGGCTTCAACATTTGCGCTGGAAGGCGCTGGGCCGGGGCGGAGTTCTGATTACCGGTATCGCCAACGATACCCTCTCCCCGATCGTAGCCGTTGACGTTCAGGTGGATTCAGACCGGCGCTGGCGGCCCGCCCGCGCTTCGGATAACATCTTCGACGCGCCGTTGGAGGCGTTCAGCGCTCGCCTGGAGAAATTGGCGTCGGGGCCGCATCGTATTGCCATTCGCGCCCGGGATGCGAAAGGCAATACGGCCTACGCCAGCGTTTTGGTCACTGCGCCTTAATCTGCCAAGGAGCTCAGCAACGTGCATTATCCCCATAAAATCAGCCGCCGCAAAAGAATCCGCAAGCTCGGCTTTCGGGCCCGCATGCGAACCAAGAAAGGCCGCCAGATGATGAATCGCAAGCGCCGCGTCGGACGCACCGTGAATGTGGTGTAGGTCGAAAATCGAAAAGCGCCCAAGGTTCCGCGCCTGGTCTGGCGCACTGTTATTATCCCTCGCCGGATTCCTGCCCGCGGGATGCCGTTCGTTTGGCCCGCTGCGGATCAGCCCTGTTCAGGCCTCCACACGGGCCATGCTCAAGCCCCATTTTCGAAAGAATTACTACTATGTCGATCGCGACGGGACCTACCATTTTTACCTGCGGACCGTACCGCGGGCATCGGGGCCTGCGGCCAAGGTGACCCAAATCGCAATCGTGACTGTATTCTGGCGGCCGATTCCCGGCGTGACTCCAATTTTGCCTTCCGCCCTCAACGCCACTTTCCGGTACCTGGTGTTTACCCCCTCGGGGGCAGGGCTGTATCAGGGCGCTGGATTGGTGCGCCTTTTCAACGGCGCCCACGCCCGCGTGATGCATGCGGCCATTGTCAATGGCGATTTGCGCTTAACCGCGTCCAGCGGCTATTTTCAGGACGCGCTGGGGCCATCACGCATGGCAGGCGATTTTAGCGCCGTGCATTCAACCTCCCGCGGCATGGCGCTGATTCTGCGAGCCCGACGGCGTTTTTTTCTGTCCACCTACCGCTTCGGACGGCTGCGGTAATAAGCCGCCAGGGTTCCGCCGCTTACGCCGCATGGCCACGACCAAATTGACGATTGCCAGCGCCACGAATAATCTAGGCGCAGCGCCGACCGCGGAAGATCAACCGCGGGCCGTCGCGGAGCGCGGGAAAGGCCTTGTGCGTTGTCCGTACTGCCATGCCACCGACCAGGATCGCGTGCTGGATTCACGCCCCGTCGAAGGCGGTGACGCTATCCGTCGCCGACGTAGCTGCGATCATTGTCAGCGCCGCTATACCACCTACGAACGAATTGAAGGGGTGGTGCACCTGACCGTCGTCAAGAAAGATGGCTCACGCGTGCCGTTTGAACGCAACCGTATCTTGGAG
>JAKCCC010000210.1 GCA_021838985.1 Planctomycetota bacterium | reverse complement strand
GTTAGCGACGGTTCGCCGCACCCATCCCGCTTGAATTCGCACCCGCAGGCGACGCACCTGTCCGCGGCGTATCGCCCGCACGGCCGCTGGATTCGCCACAAATAACCGCGGAATGCTTACCGGCGCTGCGCTGACCTTGTCCTGAAAGTCAATGAAATTTGCCCCAGGTGAACCCAGAAAGATAATTCCCCGGGCGCCCAAACCGGCGATTGGTATCCAGCGCCGCCCGCTGTTGATATTCAGAGCCACCCAGGCGCCGGCGACGGTTTTTCCAGACAATCGCCGAAGTCGGCCGTTCCCAGCATAAATTAAGGGCGCTGCCGTTCTTTCCGTGGGCCGCAGAGCTGGAAGTTGAGCTCCACAGGGAGCCAGGGCGTAGATGGGGATGACCATCCCAGGGCGTTCTGGATCCAGCGCCTGGCATAGCCGCACCCGCGGTACTACTTCTGTGAACGGTTCCCGCCATACGGGGCGCCGGGTCACTTCCGCTAATCGCCCGGCATAGAAATTCGCCGTCTGCTCGGCGCCCAGCGTGCCGGCCGCCCGGTTCGCGCCAAACGCCGCGACACGCTCCACGGCCTGGCGGATGGCCCGCACGTCGGCGGGAACCAGTTTGCGCCCGGCCGTAGAGCTTCCGGGATGGGTCGCCGCAGCGCCGGCCCGCGGACCTGCGCCGCCACCGAACCCCAACGCCGCAAGAATGAACCCTGTCCACATCCCCAAGCGCATACGGCTCCCACTGTTATGGCACACCAAGTGGGTTTCCCACGTCGCCGCATCGTTCATTTTGTAAAATCCAGGAGGCAGGAACCGGCGGGGTTCCGATAGCGCAGCCTTAGCTCCGCCGGCATCGCGCGACCATCATAATGGCGATAGCGGAAATCAGCTTCGCCGCCGGCAGCAAGTTGGACACGGCAATCACGCAGCCGCCCCGCGGCGCCGGCAAAAATAAACTGATAACGGTCGCCCGCGGCATCCCGGCAGTCCAGCCGTGCTTCATGGTTTTCCCGGAGGATAGCCTGGCTATTCGCCGCCGCAATGGCCGGTGCGGCCAGCGCCAAACGCAACTGCCGGACAAGCTCCGCGGGCGGTCCCGACGGAATTCCGGAACCCAGGTTCAGCATCCGCACGCCTGCGGGGGTAGCCTGCGCCCGGAATATAAGTGTTCCCAGCTCGCTGATACAGGCGATCCGCAGCTTTCCGCCTGGGGCGCCTGTCAACCGGCCCACCAGCGGTATGGATCGCCCGGCGACACGCCAGCTGGCGAAAAACGACCGATCCACCCGTCTCGGAAATCGCCGCAATGCCTGCACCACGGTCCGCCGTCTTGGCGCCCGCCCCGCCAGCGGATGATACGCTGGAAAGGGGCGGGCGACACAACCGGCCAATATGACCGCAAACGCCAGGCGCCAAAATCGAAAATCAAGAATCCAGCTTCTCAAGACAGCTCGCTCGCCGGTGGGGTCACCCCTGCAATATTCGGAAAAGTAGGAATGGTATCGCCGCCCATCGCGTGTCCGGATCGAACAATCCAGCACGGCAGCGTGGGCGCCAATAAAGAAATCCGCCAGCGCGTTGTTCTTACCTGTCCCTTCGCGCTGATATCGCACGAACGCCTTGCCGGCGAGAAATAATGCGGGGCGCGGCACTTCCAACAGCGTAAGTCCAAGGCCGGTTATCGCTTCATTGAGCACCGCCACTGTGGAGACGGCCAGGGAAAGCCGGCGTAAATCACTGTATTGATCACCCGGAAAGGCGCTTACGCTTGCCGTTGCCAGATCGACCAGGACGCCCACTGCGGGTCAGGCGCCAGGACAACCACCAGCTTATTCGTATCCACCAGCAGCATCAGTTTTCGCTGCGCAACAGCGCCCTCCGCTCGCTGGTGCGCTATTTTACGCAAGCCTTGCCGCGCACCGCATCAAACCAATCTGGTTTACGGGTGGACCGCCGGTCGGTCTTCTGCAACACCACCGCACCGTCGTGGTTGACGGTGAACCGCAGGGGGCACCCCGGCGTCAGATTCAGCGCATCGCAGATTTACTTGAGAATCGTCACCTGGCCTTTACGCGTCAGAGTGGTAGGCATGGCGGGTCTCCAGAAAGTATTACCGGATAAGTGATAATAATATTACTTTCCTGCCGTTTTGACAATACCGCGTCTCATGCTTTGATCTCGACCTGCCAGCAAGGCAGAGATTTTCAACGCTTGCCGCGGGCCATATGAACTCCATAACGAGATGTAAGTTACGGTGCCAACAATGGATATGAAATTAACACGGATAACCCTTCCAGCCTGGCATTCTGGTTGCTATAAAACAAAGGAGCTTGAAGCGCCAAGCGGCTAACCGTGCCCGCGGCGCGGGGCCATCAGCCGTTCGCAGCCGCTAAACCGCAGGCTGACAGCGGAACCAAGGCTTATTCAACAGCGAGGCAGTGAAGGAGTTAACGCCATGGCAGTAAAGCAGATTTCGTTTGACGAGGCGGCGCGTAAGAGCCTTTTGGAGGGAGTCACGAAGCTCGCCGCAGCCGTCAAAAGCACGCTTGGCCCGCGCGGCCGAACCGCCGTTTTAGATCAAGGATGGGGCGCCCCTACCGTTACCAAAGACGGCGTCACCGTGGCGGAGGAAATCGAGCTTTCCAACAAATTTGAAAATGTCGGAGCCCAACTGGTCAAAGAGGCCGCCACCAAGACCAGCGATATCGCCGGAGACGGCACCACCACGGCGACGGTCCTGGCGGAAACTATTTTTAAGGAAGGCTACCGTAATGTTGCCGCGGGCGCCGACGCCATGGCGCTGGCCCGTGGCGTTCACAAAGCCATTGCGGCCGCCACCGCCAACCTCAAGAAACTCAGCAAACCGCTGAACGTAGCGGATAAGAACGAAATCGGCGACGTTGCCGCTGTCAGCGCCAACAACGACCGGGAAATCGGTAGCATCATGGCCGATGCCTTTCAAAAGGTCGGAAAAGACGGGGTTATTACCGTCGAAGAAGGTAAGTCGCTGGAAACGCGGGTAGAAGTGGTCGAAGGCATGCAGTTCGACCGCGGTTACATTTCCCCCAACTTCATCACCAACCAGGACGATATGACCTGCGTGCTGGAGAAACCATACGTACTGGTTTATGAGGACAAGATTTCCAGCGCCACGAAACTGCTGCCGCTGCTGGAGAAAATCCAAAGCGCCAAACGTCCCCTGCTGGTCATTGCCGAAGATATCGATGGCGAAGCCCTGGCCACGCTGGTGGTGAACAAGCTGCGCGGGATTCTAAGCGTCGCCGCGGTGAAAGCCCCCGGCTACGGGGATCGACGCAAGGCCATGCTCGAAGATATCGCCATCCTGACGGGCGGCCGGCCCATTATGAAGGATCTGGGCCTGGAGGTGGATAAGGTGTCGGTCCAGGACCTCGGCCAGGCGCGGAAGGTGGAAATCGATAACGACAACACCACCATCATCGAAGGCGCTGGTCAAAGCAAGGCCATCCAAGGGCGCATCGAACAGATTCGCAAGGAAATTACGGTGACTACTTCGGATTACGATCGTGAAAAGCTTCAGGAACGTCTGGCCAAACTGGCCGGCGGCGTGGCGCAGATAAATGTCGGCGCCGCGACCGAAGCGGAAATGAAAGAGAAAAAAGCCCGTGTGGAAGACGCCCTGCACGCCACGCGTGCCGCCGTGGAGGAGGGCATTTTACCGGGCGGCGGGGTGGCCCTTCTGCGCAGCATACAGGCCCTCGACCAGGTAAAAACGGAGGGCCACGATGAAGCCACGGGCGTGAACATTGTGCGCCGGGCCTTGCAGGAACCGACCCGATGCATCGCGGAAAATGCCGGGGAGGACGGCGCGGTGGTAGTCAAGAAAGTGCTTTCGGGCAAAGGCAATTTTGGCTTCAACGCCCTGTCGCTGGACTACGAAGAAGATATGATCAAGGCTGGCATCATTACCCCCGCGAAGGTGGAACGCACTGCCCTGCAGAATGCGGCCAGTGTCGCGACTCTGCTGCTGACAACCGATGCTATTATCGTGGAAAAACCCAAACCCAAAGATGGCATGCCTCCCGGTGGACCCGGTGGAATGGGTGGCGGTATGGGGGGTATGGGCGGAATGGGGGGTATGGGTGGTATGGGTGGCATGATGTGACGTTGAATCGCCTTCGCCACTGGCGCCGAGTTTTGGCTTGACAGACTGCGTGGCGGTACTCCGGAAAGCACCGGGCTTTAGCCCAGTGAACGGCCAGGGGGGCGCCGGCAAAGGCGCTCCGGACATCCAGGCAGCGGGTGGCGCGGTTCGGGCGTCGGCTCGCGGCTAACCCGGTTATAGAGCCGCTTTCGAGACCGGTTGGCTTGGGGCGCTAAGCAATAACGGGTGTTTTACAACAGGGTTCACAATTACGCTTGGAATGCTAGTTTAAGGAGCACACTCTATGAAACTCAATCCTCTGGATGATCGTTTGGTGGTAAAGCCCGGCGAAGCCGAAAGCAAGACGGCCACCGGCATCGTTTTGCCGGAAACCGCCAAGGAAAAGCCGACCCGGGGCAAGGTTATCAGCGTTGGCCCCGGAAAAATGCTGGACACTGGCAAGCGGGCCCCGATTTCCGTCAACGTCGGCGATGAAGTTTACTACGGCAAATACGCCGGTACGGAAGTTAAAATAAATGAGGAAAAATTCGTCATCCTCCGGGAAAGCGATTTGCTAGGTGTGGTGGTCAAGTAAATGCGGCGAAGCCGCAAGCGACTGATGTGCCCCAGTCCCGATGACTATTCGGATGGGGGGGGGCGTGGCGCTCGATAGTTGGGATTTTTTAACTGGAACAAAATCTCCGTACGGTACAAAATCTTGAGGCATATTGGCACAAAATGAGGTAATCACTTATGGCAGCGAAACAATTGATGTTCG
>JAKCCC010000209.1 GCA_021838985.1 Planctomycetota bacterium | reverse complement strand
ACTTGACGCCGCTGCGCCCAGTCCGCTTGTGCGCGGCGAAGCGCTGCTGGCCCTGGGCGGCTCAGGCGCGCCAGCGGTAGCACCGACCCTGATTAAGGGTCTGAGCGATCCGGTCCGATTTGTACGGATGTGCGCGGCGATCGCCTTAACCCGCATCCATGCGCCAGCGGCGATCCCGGCGCTTCTGCAACACCTGCGCCATGATCCTGATGCCCAGGTACGCGTCTATTGCGCCATCGCCTTGAAGCAGTACGCCACGCGCTCGGTGCAGCGCGCGCTTATCGTGGCGCTGAATGATCGCAATGTGGCAGTCGCTCGGATCGCCTGGGATGATTTAATCGCGCAAACTGGCCGCCGGTTGCCCGCACATGCCCAGCCGTGGCGGCAGTGGTTGCAGACTAAGTCAGCGTCACCGTAAATGGCGGTACGGAGAGTTGCAGCGTTTTGCGCACCAGCTTGACGCTGTCATCCAGCGAGTAAATGACCTGTTTGCCTTGCCGCTGGTGGGCAATCACGCGGTTCATGCGCAGCAGGCTCAGATGGTGGCTGATAGTCGGCTGCGGTAGTTTAATTTGGTTGCAGATTTCCGTGACGGTGCGTTCGCCGTCCTTCAGCAACAGCACGATCCGCAGGCGGGTTGGATCGGAAAGTAGACGAAAAAGCATGCCCAGAGAAGCCAAACCGGCCTCATAGCTCGATCTTTTGGACGCCATAGTTGAAAACTCCTGTTCTCCGTGCCAGGGCTTAATCACCCTGTCTACATTATTATGGAATTTAGTATAGAGATATTACAACAGTTGTCAAAACGATCAAAAAAATCCTGGCGTTTCCGCAGGCGGTCCTGCAGAAGGCCAGGATAGGCCCCCAAACCCTCCCCAGGATGGCACGGCCTGAATACCGCTACCGACGGGACCGGGGCCCATCGCCAAAGGTGCTGGCGAGGTGTTAATATATCGTCCAATCGCCAGCCAAGGATTAGCCGGATGCTCAATCATTATCAAAATGCAGGTTGGACCGATCACAAGCCATCCGTCCCACCACGCGATGGGCGGGACGGTGGGCCGGATGGTCGCGGCCCGATACCGCCACAGCCGCTGGCCACCCCAGGCGTATCTACGGCCCCATACCCTGCGCCGCGCCGTTGCGTTAGGCGTCGCCAGAACGAACCTGCCGCCGCCTTGCGGGGCCGCTTCCACGGTATCGTCGTGACCAATCAGCGCCTCTGCCGGGAACACTACCGCCTTACCCTTCACGTCGCTGCGTTCCCCCCCAGTGATCCCGGCCAATTTATCCAGATTCTTTGCCCACGGGCGCCCGGCGCCGCGGATCCTCCTAACGCCGTCGACGACGGCGCGCTCCAGGTAAAACAATGGCGCCTCGGCTCCCGTCCACCCCGCTTTACCGATCCCTTTTTAACCGCGGACCGACCCTATCTGCGCCGCCCCTACTCCATCGCTGGCCGCCGCGACGCTTCCACCGTGACCAAGGCCGCGGGACCGCGGACGGAGCTGGACATTATATATCGTGTGATTGGCCGCGCCACCAGGCAGCTGGAAAAACTTACGCCTGGCGACGAAGTGTCCCTGCTCGGCCCTCTGGGACATGGCTTTATCCGATCCGATCACTTGCGGCGGGCACTGCTCATCGGCGGCGGCGTGGGTGTTCCACCCATCTTATACTTGGCGGAAAGGCTGGCCAGCTGGGGCATTGCGGCGGTCGCCTTCATTGGGGTGCAGCGCGCGGACCTGCTACCGCTGACGCTGCTCGCGGATCAGCCCCCAGCGACTGATTATCCGGTTGAACGCCCCTGCCTGACGGAATTCGCACGCCACGGCATATCGTCCATTCTGACCACCGATGATGGCTCTTTGGGGATACCTGGACGGGTCACGACGGCGCTGAGAACCTACCTTCTCGCTCACCGGCAATTCGACGCCAGTTCCGGCGTGCTGGAATTGTTTTGCTGCGGTCCCACCGCAATGATGCGTGCGGTCAGCCACGTGGCGGCGGAATTCAGCCTGCCCTGCCAGGCCGCCCTGGAGCAGCCCATGGCCTGCGGCATGGGTACGTGTCAGAGTTGCGTGATTAAATATCGCCCGCCGGGCGCCATGGATTGGGTCTATAAGCTCACTTGCACCGACGGACCGGTGTTCCATACTGCGGACATTATATGGTCCTAGCAAAGCCAGCCCTGCTCTCCGGCGCTGAAACGGTTCCGCTTTAAACCCTGACCCTGGAGCCAACGGCAAATATGGTGATTTTGCACATCGTGGATCCCACCACCGGCCTCGACGCCTTTGACACGCTGGCCCTGCTTGTCAACACGATGGCGGGCACACATCACGTACTGGTGCTGGGCCATTACGGCTGGTCGGATGCGGCGGTCCTGGCGGGCATACCGCGCCGCGTGCTGCGTTGGAGCCGGGCGTTGGGACGCTGGGACCCGACGGTGCGACAGGCGGTCCGCCGCGCCATTCATGAAATTCAGCCCAGCCATGTGCATGCCTGGGGTGGCTGGAGTATGAACGCCCTGGGCGGCTTCGACGGCCCCTGTCTCGCCAGCGTCCAGCTTCCGCAATCCAAGCGACAACTCGCCATCCTGCGCAGCGCGATGAAACACCGCCCGTGGCTGGTGCTAACCACTTCGCACGCCGCCCGCGAGTTTTTAGTTCACGCCGGCCTGGCCCGCTTGCGCCTGCTCGCCGTGGCGCCGGGCGCCTGGACGGCGCCCCATTTGCCCCCCGTTCCGCGAAATCTCCGCCGCATCCTCGGCCTGCAGCCGCGGGAAGGCCCGGCCCTGCTCCTGGGCGGATGGTCCGAGCCAACCTTCCGGCAGGATCATGCGATTTGGGCGACCGCCATCATCTCTCATCTATATCCGGAGGTTTGGGGGTTGATCCGGTCTGACCCGATTCCACGCCAAGAATGGGTCCATCCCTTTGCCGGATATCAATCGTTTACGCATACGCTCAAGGATCCACAGTTGATCGCTATTGCTCCCGTCCAATACTCCTGGCGCCAACTCGCCGCCTTTGCGGATCTATTTGTTTTTACGCCGGACGGTCCCGCCGGGATGAACAGTCTGCTGGCGGCGCTGGCCTGCGGTAAACCGATCGTCAGCACGGCCACCGCCCCGGTCCGGGAGCTGTTGGAGGATGGCCGGAACGCCCTGTTGGCGGCCCCGGAGAATCCTCGAGAAATCGCCGCACGTATTCGTACGCTGTTGTGCGACGATGCATTACGACAACGCCTCTCCGCGGCGGCGCAGGCGACGTTCCAGCAGTATTGTTCCGGGCAACGGCTGACTGAACAGATGGCCTCCATCTACGCCCAGGTGGAGCAGGATCCCGCCTTGCGCAGCCCGGTGGCGCCCCCGCTGTAGGAGTCTGTCCCCACCGGATCGCAGCCGCTCCCGCACCGCCGAAAGTTGGCGGTGACAACCGACCGCTGCTCGCTGAAAGCTGATAGCTGACAGCTGCCCGAACCGTCGCCGCAGGGCGCCTAAAATAAAATATGGTCGGAAAGCAGCGGCCAGCCATGAATAGGCATGCCTATGAAAAACCGGTTTATCCAACGACTGGTGCTCGCGGCTGGACTCGCCGCCGGCGGCCTGCTTCTTGTCGGCTGCGGCGGGTACTATTACGAGGGTTACTACACGGATGGTGGAGGTGTAGCCGTCGCTGGACCGGTCTATGGTTATGAGTATTATTACGATCCGGCATGGGGCTGTTATTACTACTATTCACCGCGTTTTGGATGGCGGTACTGTCCGGGCGTACCGGGGCCTGGCGCCGTATTTTGGGCTGGACCGGCGCCCGTGTATCTGCCCCCACCACCGGTGGGTTCCGTAGCGGTGACACCGCCGGCATCGTTGCAGTTCTACTTTGACGCGGATCTCGGAGTTTATTACTGCTACGATCCGCGTTTTGGATGGCGGTACTATCGCGGGGTTCCGCCGCCGCACTGCGTGTTCTGGCATGGCCCGCCGCCGGGTTTTCTTCCCCACCCACCCCACCGTTTTGTGCGTGTCGGACCGCCAGCTTCATTTAGGTTCTATTTCGACCCCCACCGGCGCGTCTACTATTACCACGATCCCCATGCCGGCTGGCATTACTACCCTGGGGCACCCCCGGAGCATGGGCAGCGCTGGCACGGGCCGGTTCCCCGTGCCTTACCACGGCCTCCGCCTGGCGGCCCCGGCCCGGGTCGACCAGGCCATTGGAAGCGTCAACCTGGACGGCGCCCTGACTACGGACATCCTTAACCCCCTTCATTCGGCGAGGTTCGCAAAATCTGGCGCTCACCGTCTAAACCACGGTGACAACGCCGTGGCGCTGGGATATGATTCGACGGGTGATGCACACCTTCACCACCATCTCCGATTGGCGGCGGTTTCGGCGGTCCGTTTCCGGCGTCGGCCCCCTGGTCTTTGTTCCGACCATGGGCGCCCTGCACCCCGGCCATGGCCACTTGGTGACCATCGCGCGCCAAACCGCCGGACCGGCAGGCTGTGTGTGCGTTTCCATTTTTGTCAATCCGTTGCAATTTGGCCCGGGTGAAGATTTCAGCCGCTATCCGCGGCCGCTGGAAAACGATACCGCGCTATTGCGCCAATGGCACACGGACGTGCTGTTTGCCCCATCGACCGCGGAAATGTATCCGCAGGGAGCCACAACCGTAGCGGTTGATCCCGGCCCCCTGGGGGAAATTTGGGAGGGAAAGTTGCGTCCCGGCCACTTTCGCGGCGTATGTACCGTGGTCGCGAAGCTCTTGGCGATTATAGCGCCCGATATTTTGGTCTTAGGGCAAAAAGATTTTCAACAGCAACTGATTCTGCGGCGTATGGTCCGCGATTTAAATTTTCCCGTCCAGGTGTTAACCGCCCCCACCGTGCGCGAAGCCGACGGCTTGGCCATGAGCA
>JAKCCC010000208.1 GCA_021838985.1 Planctomycetota bacterium | reverse complement strand
GATCTAAGTACCGCGGCGACCACCAGATCATTTTCGTTAATGGCCTTGCTGATGGGTTCCGGCAACGGACCGGAATTACCGATACACGTGGTGCACCCAAATCCGACCAGATAAAAGCCACACGCTTCCAAGGGCGCGACCAGGTCGGCGGCGCGCAGATATTCCATCACCACCCTGGATCCCGGCGCCAACGACGTTTTCACCCAGGGCTGGCGGGTCAGCCCGCGGGCGGCAGCTTTCTTCGCCACCAGGCCGGCCGCCACCATCACCTCGGGGTTGCTGGTGTTGGTGCAACTGGTAATAGCGGCGATGACCACCGCGCCGTGCTTGAGGGCGAAAGTTTGGCCCGCATACGAAACCGGCACGCCTTGCCGCGCGGGGTCGGGCTTGGTTGGCGCGACCGCCGGGGCGGCGCCCCCGGCCGTTTTCGTATTACCGTCGCCACCTTCATTTTCCCAGCCTGGCGCATTCTCCGCACCCACCGCCACGGTTTTGCCGAACGGACCGGACAATTCCCGCCGCCACTGCTGCTGCATCGCGGTCAGCGCAATGCGATCCTGGGGACGGCGTGGTCCCGCCAGCGACGGTTCCACCGTCGCCAGGTCCAGGCGCAGGGTGCTGGTATAGGCGATTGCTCGCCGATCGTCGCGCCAAAGTCCCTGCAGCTGGGCGTATTGCCGGACTGTTTCGATCAGTTTTTCGTCGCGACCGGTCATCCGCAGATACGTTAACACCTGCTCATCAATGGGGAAATAGCCAATGGTGGCGCCATATTCCGGGGCCATGTTGCCAAGGGTGGCCCGGTTGGCGACCGGCATGTTGGCCAGGCCGGATCCAAAAAATTCCACGAATTTATCCACCACCCCGTATTGGCGCAACTGTTGCGTGATGGTCAGCACCAAGTCTGTCGCCGTGCACCCTTCACGCAGCGAACCAACCAGCTCAAATCCCACCACCTCCGGCAGCAGCATGTAGATGGGCTGGCCGAGCATCACCGCCTCCGCTTCGATGCCGCCGACGCCCCAGCCTACCACGCCTAAGCCGTTAATCATGGTGGTGTGGGAATCGGTTCCCACCAACGAGTCGGGAAACAGCACGCCCTCTTCTTCCCATACTACCTTCGCTAAATATTCCAGATTCACCTGGTGCACGATGCCGGTGGCCGGCGGCACCACGCGAAAATTACGCAGCGCCTGCCGGCCCCATTTCAGAAACTGGTAGCGCTCCCGATTCCGCTCGAATTCCAGCCGGCTGTTGATTGCCAGCGCCGCGCGGCTGGCGAAAGCATCCACCTGCACGCTGTGATCAATCACCAGGTCACACGGCACCAGGGGATTGACTTTTTTAGGGTCTCCCCCCAGTCGCACCATGGCCGAGCGCATCGCCGCAAGGTCCACCACGGCCGGCACGCCGGTAAAGTCCTGCAGCACCACGCGGCCAGGCAGAAATGGTATCTCGATGGCCTGCGGGCGGCGGGCCTCGTAGCGGGCCAGCGCTTCGACATCTCGCGGCGTGACCAGGTGCCCGTCGCAGTGGCGCAGGCATGCTTCCAGGAGCACCTTGATGCTGTACGGCAGCGCGTCTACGGCGGCCAGGTGTTGCAGGGCGTCGAGACGATAGATGGTACGCTTGCCCAAAGGCGTATCAATGGTGCTGCGGGCGTGGAAAGCGTCCGCATGGGGTTCGTTGCTGTGTGTAACCATAAGAGAAAATTCTAGCCCACCGCGGAGGCTGTGACAAACCGGCAGGTGAACCTGGGTGCATGTAGCCGCCGATGCCCCCATCGGCGCTGCGTTCAAACCCCGACACCGAATCGCGCCCCGGGCCTGCGCAGCCGGCCGCTGACCGCTGATCGCTGAAAACTGGTAGCTGCAATTCTCTGGCTCTGCACTAAGCTATTTACCTAGCCAAACTTAAGCCACTGTAGGTATTAGCAGTCGAGTTAATTGCTTTACGACACTTCCAGCAGTTTGCCGATATTATGTTTCCACGAGATGCTCTACTATTTCGTCAGAGCTTTACGGTGCGGGCGGTTGGGTATCGTGAAACGTTTCACAGTGCCCATGCCGCTGGCCGGTTGTGCCGTGCGTGGCCGCTTAGGGGCTTGGAATCTGACGGAAATTGCGGACGTCAGGTATTGTGAAAGGTTTCACGAAAACTGGACCACTGGCCACTTATACCGTAGCGGTAGGAGGTGCGACGTTCACAAATGATTCAGACAAACAACTCAGTTCCACAGAGCCTCGTGGGATTTGTGGTTTCTTCACGGGGAAGCGGGCATTGCCCCCCCCGTTTTGGGAAAGTTGTGCCAACAATAACAATCAGGAAGGAACAGGTTATGGGACACCAACGAAAAATAGCGATGTACATCGGATTGGCTGTGGCGGGTTTACCGTTACCAGCTTTGGCGGCAGTAACGGCTGCGGCACCCAGTGCCGCCACGGCGCCGGCGGGCAACCCGTCGCTGCAGGCCCAAATGGCCCGGATGGCGAAAGAGCTGGCTGCTCTTAAGAAGAATCAGGCCGCCAGCCAGAGGAAGCAGGCGCAACTGGAAAAACAGATTGCCCGGCTTAAGGCCCAAAACGCGCGGGCGGCCTCCACCCAGGAGGCGGCCACCAAGGCCCAGATTCAAAAGCTTTACCAAGAGGTGATGGCGAACTCCAAGCAGATCAGCGCCCAGGCCACCGCCCAGGCGCCCACCAACAACATCGATGCAACGATGCAGGAAATGTTCGCGCCGCCGACGGGGGAAAACTATTTTTCACCGTTCCGTGATCAGAATCCCGCCCATATTCGGCCCCCAATGCATATGCAGGTCGGCCAAGTGGGTGATTTGCGGCTCTATATGGGCTTGCAAACGGTCGGGCGCTACCAGGCGATCACGCAGCAAAGCGCCTATTACAACACCAGCAACCAATATGCTGGCTTGGACCCCGGCTTCCAGACGCCTTTTGCCAATCTGGACTTCCTGGCGTCGATTCCGGGCAAATTGGATGTGTTTTTTGACACCTATGTGGCTAGCCGTCCCCATCCTAACACTATGTACGGCCACCAGGGCTATATTCTGCTTAAGCAATTACCTCCGCCGTTTGCCGGCGGTCCATTGGGGGCGCTGTTTAACTATATCAATGTCAAGGCCGGCGCCTTCGACATCGACTTCGGCGATCAGAATTACCACCGGTCCAACAACGCCTATGTCGAGCGCAACCCGTTGATCGGTAATTACCTGGTCGATCCGAACACCGAAGAAATCGGTGCCGAAGTTTACAGCGTCAAAGGCCCGGTTTATTGGCTGGTTGGCGCTGGCAGCGGCACGACCACCGAGCACTTTGATTACGGCAGCCTGCCCGATGTCCACGGCAAGCTCTGGGGTTATCCGCTGAAGGATGTGCGATTATCGCTCTCAGCGTATTACGACAACCTCGCCGGCGCCAGCCGAGGTACCGAGGTGTCGCACTTGTACTCTGCTGAGCGTAGCGGCGGCGTGTATGCCGCGGTTTTTGGCGGTGGCGACAACCCTGGCCAGATTACGCCTTTGGACGGCCTGGACATGCAGGCCTATCAAATGGACATCACCTGGAACCACTGGCCATGGGAAATGTATTCGTTCGTCGGCTGGACTGGCGATTCCGCCTACCGTGAGCGCTGGCTCTATGGCTCGGCGGAGGCCGTCTACCATATTAACGCCGCGCTTTACCTGGCGGGCCGCTTCAGCTACGCCGTCGCGGGGGCGGTGCATCCGACCGGCGCAGCCAGCGGAGTCGACAGCAGCGGCTGGGTGGATCGCTTCCAGGTTGGCGGCGGTTATTGGCTGACCCAAGACCTGCTGGCCAAGCTGGAATACGTTTACCAGCAATACAACAACTTTGACCCGAACACCGGCGTGGTGGACGGTGTCGAGGCTTACCACAATCCGCGCTTCAGCGGCGTGGTGATGGAGGTGTCGTTCGGATTTTAGCCGCGACGCGGCGGCCATCAGCGTTCGGCTTTAGCCTCCGGCTTCAGCCTGGTTAACGATGGCGCCTGACTGGCCGTTCACCGGGATAAATCCCGCGGCTAAGAGCTGAGCGCTGATAGCTTCCTGGAGTTTTACCATGCGAGTCTCCAATACAGCAATGGTCCGAATCGGCTGGTGGAGTGTGGCCGCGCTGGCGGTGCTGGTGGTGACCAACCCGCCCAGCGCGGCCCGTGCCGCCGCGATAAACCATCCTGCGGCGGCTACCTACGTAAGCGGCTCCCAGGCCGGTGAAGTGGTGGTCAGCGGCACTTCGACCCTGCACAACTGGACGGTGAAATCCAGCGCTATCCAAGGCCGACTGGTGCTGGCATTGCCGGTGCAAGCCGGTGGGCCGGGGACGCCCGGCCCCCGCCAGACCACCAAGGCGGTCGCTGCCGCCGCAGCCATTCGGGCCATTCAACTTCGTATTCCCGTGGCGACGCTGAAAAGCAGCGAAGGCGCTGGCATGGATAACACCGTGTACCACGCCCTGAACCGGCGACAGTATCCCGTGATTTCCTACCGTCTGATCCGGGCAACTTTAAGCTCCGCACCATCGGCACAGGATCCGGCGTACCACTTTGACACCGTCGGCCAGCTTACGGTGGCTGGCGTCACCCAGCGGGTGACGCTGGAACTAAACGTATTGCCTGAGCCGTCTAATCAATTGACGGTGACGACCACGGCGCCCTTGAAGATGACCCAGTTCGGCGTAAAGCCACCCACGGCGATGTTCGGCCTTATTCGCTCCGGCGATGCGATTACGGTGAAAGCGACTTGGCTGCTTGCGGAGGCGAAGTAAGGCCCGGGGGTGAAAGATAAAGGCGCAACGGGTCGGACGCGGGGATTTCAGATTTGAAATTTCAAATTTGAGAATACAAATTTTAAATTTGAAATTTCAAAGTTCAGATTTGAGATTTCGAATCCGCGTCATACCACGAGGT
>JAKCCC010000207.1 GCA_021838985.1 Planctomycetota bacterium | reverse complement strand
TCCATTTCATGCCAGAACTATAGCCGCAGCCAGAATCGTTGTCAACTACTTAACAGAGTAATACTAAGCGCAGCCCCTGACGATGGGTTATAGGGAGCAAAGGCTGCGGAAAAATGCTGATTTTCCGGCCATAATACCGAATCAGATATCCCCTTAACAGCCGCGCAGAGTAAATGTCTCATTACAGGCCAAACGGAGTATAGCTGCTGGTGACGTCGTAGAGGAAAAGTCCCGCCCCATCCGTTGGCCCCGATGTTGCGAACAACCGATCCTCAATGTGGTGGTCGCCACGGCGACTCGAGATTAGCGAACACGTCGTCCTCGTTGAAGCTATCCAAGCCCAGGATGTCCCAGCGCCGCCTGCGGGCCGCAACCAAATATATATAGCCCCCGCGTCGAAGAGTCGCCCGGGCGACCTCTGCCGGGGGTAACGCCCCGTTGAACATCGGAATCTTTGCGCTGAACCAAAATCTTCTCACGGCGCGAAGATTTTGACGGGTTGTGTCACAGGCTTTGCGCTATCAGCCCCCGTTGCTCCGCGGGAACGACGTTTCGCGCCAACGGCCCGGCTATAATCCCCTTACGGAGGAGCCGCCCATGGGTTGTTTTATTGTTTTATTCGGCGCCATTTGGCCGCGGGTGATGCTGATTCTCCTGTGGTTGTTTTCGGGTTATCCGCAGCGGGCGTTTCACGGTGTGCTCTGGCCGCTGCTGGGTTTCTTTTTCCTCCCTGCGACCACCTTGGGTTACGAACTCGCCAAAAACTGGAATCCCGGCGGCCGTTTGGAGGGATGGTGGATCGTTCTCCCGGCGCTGGGCCTGCTGCATGACTTCGGCCACTGGGGTTTTGCCGGTTCACGCCGGCGCGCCGCCTCGTAAAAGCGCTCCGCGGCCCGACAACCCGCTGGCCGCCGCTTGATCCAGATAAAAACGCAATACGCCGTGGCGCGGTTGAACTCCTGCGGCAGGACAATCCACTGGCGCCGGATTCGTTTGTAAGACGGTGCGGACAATTCCGGCTTTGCCCGCGCCGCAGGCCAAAAAGAAAACCGCCCGGGACAAATTAATCAAAGGCAAAGTGAAGGTGATCCGATCCACCGGGGGCGGCAGCCGACCCGGCGGAGTGCCGACGACCCCGGCGGTGGTTTCCGCGAGGGCCGCGGCGCCGGGAAAAAGCGAAGCGGTGTGTCCGTCCTCACCTAAGCCCAACAGGATGAGATCAAATATCGGGGCGGCGCCGCTGAAAAAATCTTTCAATTGCGCCTGGTAGGCCGCGGCAGCCAGCGCTGCGGTGGCGTTAGGCTGGACGGCGTAAACCTGCCCTGCCGGAATGCTAACGCGGCTGAGCAGACAGCGCTGGGCCATGGCGTAATTGCTCGCCGGATCACCCGTCGGGACATGGCGTTCATCGCTGAAGAATACAAACCACTGGGCGCCGGCGGCCGAGGGCGTCCATTCCCGCGCCAGCACGGCGTAGGTCTGGGCCGGCGTGGATCCACCCGCCAGGGCGATCACGAATCGACCTCGTGCGGCAATCGCGGCGCGCGCCAGCTTAAAAATGGCAGCGGCCACGGTCTCGGCCATTTTTTCCGGGGTTGGACTCACGATTTTCCGGGCGTTGCTCATACGCTTCGCGTGTGCATCAAATGATCGAATCGGCCATGGACGCCGGGCCTTGTATCGCCGACGATGTATCATAGCCAGGGGATAACTGGATGGAAAAAGGAGTTGCGCTATGAATGACCGCCAGCGATTTATCGCCACCATGCACTATCAGCCGCGGGACCGGGCGCCGATTTGCGATTTTGGTTTTTGGCCTGAAACCATCGATGTCTGGCACGCCCAGGGGCTACCCGCCGAGGTCGGCGGCGGTCACGACACCACCAGCACCGACAAATTTTTCGGTATGGACCAATACTACCACTATCACGGCGGTCCGGATGTGAATTGCGGTCTTTATCCCGGTTTTGAAACGCGGGTACTGGAAGATCGTGGCACGCAGGAAGTCGTCCAGCAGGGGGACGGCGTGCGGGTGTTGCGCGACAAATATTCCGGCTCCATTCCGATGCACTTGGGCCACCTGCTGGTGGATCGCGCCAGCTGGCGGGAACACTACCTGCCGCGGCTGACCAATTACGACGAGCCGGGCCGCTATCCGGAATGGGAAAACGCCCGGGCGGTATGGAACGATGCCAACTGCCCGGCGCCGCGGGTGGTCAGCGGTGGGAGCCTTTATGGATGGCTGCGCAACTGGATGGGGGTGGATAATCTATCTTATCTGGTCTACGACGATCCGGCGTTGTTTGAGGAAATGGTGACCACCATCGGCGACTTGATCGTCGAAACGCATCGCCGCGCTTTGGCCCAAGGCGCCCGTTGGGACGCCTGTGGGATGTGGGAAGACATGTGCTATAACGGCGGTCCACTGTTGGGGCCGGCGCATTTCCGGCGTTATCTCGTGCCGCAATATCGGCGGATCACCGAGCAGCTGCGCCGCGGCGGCTGCGATGTGATTTGGGTGGATTGCGATGGAAAAATTGACGAGCTGATACCACTATGGCTGGAGGCGGGCGTTAACTGCATGTTTCCCATTGAAGTCGGCGTATGGCGCGCCGATGCAGTGGCTTATCGTCGGCAATACGGCAAAGACCTGCTGCTGATGGGCGGATTCGATAAACATATCCTGGCTCGGTCCAAACGGGAAATCGAGGCCGAGGTGCAACGCTTAACTCCGCTGGTCGAAGAAGGCGGCTTTATCGGCTTCTGCGACCACCGGGTCCCGCCCGATGTCCCACTGGAAAACTACCTATTTTATCTGGAAACCGTGCGCCGGCGGTGGGGTCGGGGGATCAACTTAAAGCCCATGGGCAGATTGGCAGGCAGTTGTCATACGCACGCGGCTTGACGACCGGATGCCGCTTCCAGCCTGGTTGGATAGGGTGCTTTGACCATGGTGGAGCGGGGTGCCCGCGGAGGCGCCAGCCCCCGGCGGGCCTTCCCTTTATCCATATCTTGATGGGTTCGTGAGGTCATCGCAGGTTGTTCTCGGTTTCTGTTCGTGCTCCTGCTCCTGATCGATGGCTTTTCGAGCAGGAACTGCACCCGTGCCATCGCTCGGTACATGCAAGCCAGAGGCTAACGTAAACGGAGGCGGACTTTACGCGGCGGGAGGCTTACCTTAGGCTATGGTTCATTGGAACCGTTCCCAAAGGCCGAGGGTATTACGGCCTAACGCGCGGAAGAACGCCGCCGTGGGCCGGCGGCGGTGGGCGCGGCCGGAGTGTTTTGTGACCAGCCAGATTCCATCTGTCGCCGCGGCCTCCGCCGACCAGATGGTCCATACATTTACCAACGGCTTAACGCTTATCGCTGAGCGCGTCGAGAACGTGCGCTCGGCGGCTTTAACCCTGCTGATTCCAGGCGGCGCGGCGAGCGATCCGGAGAACGCCCTGGGCAGCGCCAGCGTCCTGTCCGACTGGATGATGCGCGGCGCGGGAGGGCGCGACAATCGGCAGTTGACGGACTATCTGGACCAATTGGGCGTGCAGCGGTCCATTACAGCGGAAACCGTATTTCTGCGGTTAAGCGCCTCCATGCTGGCCAGGAATTTCGGGGAAGTATTACCCGTCTGCGCGGATATAATGCGGCAACCGCAGTTACCCGAAGGCGGATTTGCCGCCGCCCGCGATCTGGCCATCCAGCAACTCGACGCGATTGAAGACGAGCCGTCGCAGAAGTTGAATCTCATTCTAAAAATGCGGCATTTCCCGGACCCTTTCGGGCGGCCGATCGTCGGGCAGCGCGATCATCTGGCGGCGCTGACGGTGGAATCGCTCCGGGCGGATTATCACCGGCGGTTCAGCCCCGTCGGGGCGATTTTGGCCGTCGCGGGAGCCATTGAATTTCAGCCGCTGAAGGAATCGGTGGCGAACTGCTTTGGAGAATGGCGAACCTGCCCTCCACCACCCCTAACGCTAAAACCGGCCCCGGGTGGAGTGTATCATGTGACGCAACCGGCCAATCAGGTCCAGATCGGTCTGGCCTACGACACCGTGCCAGAGAGCCACCCCGACAGCATTTTGATGCAATTGGCGGTGGGCGTGCTAAGCGGTGGCATGGGGGCCCGGCTGTTTTCTGAAATCCGCGAGAAGCAGGGTTTATGTTATGCCGTCCATGCCGGTTATATCAGCCTGGCCCGGCGGGCGGCGATAATGGGCTACGCCGGCACCACGCCGGAGCGCGCTGCGACCACCCTGAACTCCTTTTTACGGGAGCTGGAGCGGCTGCGGCAAGGCGTCACAGCGGAGGAATTGGAGCGGGCGAAAATCGGCATGAAAAGCCGGGTGATTATGCATGGCGAAAGCACCGCGGCCCGGGCCGCGGCACTCGCTTATGATTATTACCATTATGGCCGTCCGCGTACGCTGGACGAATTGCGCCAGCGGATCGAACGGGTGTCGCTGGAACAATTAAATGCGTTTCTGGCCGGCACGGCCGCGGCGCCGATTACGCAGGTGACCGTCGGACCGGCGCCGGTGGGCGGCGGCGAAGCACCAGCTATACCGCACACGGCTACTAATGATATGTTCCAGAGGCCAGGCCAGCGTGCATCGGGCCCAGAAAAGCAGCGGGACGCCGCTTCTACTTTGACGAACGGTACGTCTCAATAAGAGCCGGGTGTAGTATAAGACCAGGGCTTATGAACCAGTCCACGAGAGCCATTAAATCTCCGCCGCAGCCAGAGAACCGGCGTGGTTTTGACGCGGCGCGGCTTATCGCACAACGCGCCCTTCAGATCGATGCTTCCGGCATCCGTAAGGTTTTCGATCTGGCGGGGACTCTGAAAGACCCGATTAATCTGTCCATTGGCCAGCCGGATTTCGACGTGCCGGAGCCGATCAAACAGCGAGCCATTGAGGCCATTCGCGAGGGAAAAAACCGGTATACACCCACGCAGGGCATCAGCGCGCTTCTGGAACCGCTGCGC
>JAKCCC010000206.1 GCA_021838985.1 Planctomycetota bacterium | reverse complement strand
ATTATTACCGTCAGGCCTTTTTCAACTATTACCACAGGCCCCTCGAAAGAGCGCGGCAATTAAGGCTTCCGATCTGCCTGCTTAACATCGGTTCCTGGGGGCCAGTGGGGGAGTTAGCGACGTCACCAGCCTATTGGCGCCTGCCGCTGCGACAAAATCCCGATGTGGTCACCGCCAGGGGGGAAGTGCTCCATCAGGTTTCACCTTTCGGTGCGATCCAACCCTGGCGTAACGCGGGACGCCTGTGGATACGCAATGCGGCCATGGAGAAACTTCAGCAATGGTACCCCAATCCGCCCCGGGTGATCTTCCTTTTTGACAACGAGGCGCCCCGGTTGGTCTGGTCCCAGGCGCCGGAGGACCGGCGGTATCTCACCCGGTATGGCCGGGGGCGTGACGTTTACTTCAAGAAACAAGTGGCGGGCGACGGCTGGATCACACGCTATCGTATGTTGCATAAGACCATGCGGAACAGCCTGGTCGCACCAGCTTGGAAAAAGCACTTGGTCATTATCGGTTATAATGCTGGTAATACCGCCTACTGGCCGTATTGGCTGAAGTTTTCCATGTATATTCCGGGACGAGTCGATATCGCTCCCTTGATGTGGGATGGAGGGGACCTTCCCTATTACCTGGACGCTTCCAATCCCATTACTTATTACACCGATTTGAGTCCGCAAATTGATTTTATGAACTTGGCCTTGCAACTGCCAGCCATGTACCGGCTGAACCCGCGCTTCTGGTACGAACTGTCCCCCTGGGATGGACACAATCCGGCGCCCCAGGCCACGGCTGCGACGGATAAACTGAAATATTTTGCCCGCATGGGTGAACCGTTCACCTCCACACGGTACGAAGGTTTCGTGCAATTTGGAATGTGGCTGCTGCGCCCGCGGGCGGTGCGTTATTTCGCGATTCCCCCCTCCCGGGCCATGGAACAATCGCCGTACTTTATGGCATTGGTCGCGGCGGTGGATCGCATATATCACAATAGGATCCTGCGTCAATGGTGGCGCCACGGAAAACTGCTGGTCGTCCACCGACGCGCCGCTAAGAGCGGAGCATCCCAGGAAATTCGCGGCAACAAGCACTGGTTCCTGCTTCACGCCAACTGCAATCCGAAGCAACCATGGACCCTGTCCACCACCATTCCGGTGATGTCCCTGGCCTTGACCCGCGGCCCGGCGCCCGACCGCCAATGGCTGGTCTACGCCGAAGCCCCTATGGGTCAGCGCAACAGCGTGCGCATCAGCATTCCAAGCTACCGGGCGATAAGCGTGAATGTTCCAGAGGGAGGAGCGTTTTATCAACTTTCCGAAAAAACCGGCGGTGTGAAGCTGGTACAGGAAACAAAGTAATGCCACAATACCACCTCGGTTATGGTCCGCCCGACAATGTCCCGGGTGGCGCGGGGTATCCTCGCCGCGACTACGGGCGGGCCAGGAGGGTCGCGGCATACCGACTGGGTGCCGGCTCTTTTGAGAAATACTACGCCGACCTCGTCGTCGATTAAGGAGAAGTGATGGCGTCCCGCCCCAACATTTTGTTCATCACGGACGACCAACATCACGCGGGTTGCTTCAGCGGCGCCCAGCGGCCCCAGGTTCGCACGCCCAACATCGACGCCCTGGCGCGGGAGGGAGTCTCGTTCGAGCGGAGTTATTCGTGCGCGCCGGAGTGTATTCCCTCGCGGATATCCATGCTGACCGGCCGGTACGTGCACACCCACGGTGTGTACGCCGGGATGATTCCATTGCCCGCGAACTATCTGTCTTTCCCGCAGGTTCTGCACGATCAGTTGGGTTACTCGACCGCGCTCGTGGGAAAGAAGCATTATGCCAAGTGGACGCGGGAACCGTTCCAGAGCGACACCGGCGAAGTATGGAGCGGTTACAGCCGCACTTACTTGGAGAAGGTCGGCTGGCGTAAGACCTTCACCCGGGAGTACCACGCCCATGTTGCCGACTTTATGGCTTATGCCAGCCAGGTGCCGTACGAACACAGCGAGCCGGTCTGGGTGGCCGACACCACGATTCGCAAAATCGATGAGCTCGGCGCTAGGCCGTTTCTGATATGGTGCAACTTCAGCGCCCCGCATCCACCCTACTGCAACTCGTTCGACAGCCCGTTTCTCTATGCCCCCGAGGCGATTGACCTGTCCGTCATTCGGCATCGCGCGGAGGCTGATCTTCATGCCTTGAGCCTGCGCCCGGGGGCGGTTCGAATGGGAGTTGAGAATGCCTGGCGCGTCGGCGTGGTGGGCGAGGCGAAATACCGCGAAGCACTGGCCCATTATTACGGAATGTGTACAGCCGTCGACGACGGGGTCGGACGGATTGTCCAGCACCTCGAGAAACGCGGCATCCTCGAAAATACGATCATTCTATTTAATTCCGACCACGGCGATTTCGCCGGTGAGTACGGCCTGCTGGGTAAAAACACGTTGGGGCATTTTGAGTGCCTGCACCGGATTCCCACCGTCTGGTATTGGAAAGGGCGCTTCGGTCCCGAGCGCGTCGATTCCTTCGTGGAAAATATCGACATCTTTCCCACGCTTTGCGATCTTGTCGGCGCGGAGGTTCCCTGCTCGGTCCAGGGAGCCGGCTATGCCGACACGCTGCGGTACAGCGCCTCCGGCCCGGGTCCAATTCCGGTCACGAAAGAAGCGGTATTCTTTGACACCTGCTTCACCAAGAGCATCCGCACCCGGCGGTATCGGCTGACCTACTGTACCGCGGGCGAAAATTACTGTGAGCTGTTTGACCACCAGAACGATCCGCAAGAACGGATCAATCGTTTTGGTGAGGCCGGCTACACCGGCGTGCAAGGACGTTTGCTTGGCGAACTGCTGGATTGGACGATCCGCACCGAGCAACCGCTGGGGTGGGAACTGGAGCGGAAGCTTCACCCTCCCACGCGTTGGTACCGGGAACACCCGCATGCCGGCGAGTTTCCCGAGCCAAACCGTGATCGGATAAGAAGCTTGGAACCGGAAACCCACCAGAGCCCAGCCGCGCGGCAGGGGGTCAACCGCCAGGTTGGCAATAATGAATTGGTTTCGTCAGGAAACATAGGAGCGCCGGCGAAATGAAGAGCACCTCGGTAGCTCCCTCGGTACTCCCAGCTGCTTCTCCACCCGCCCGCCGCTACCTGCTGCGTTATTGTCTGATGGCGTACAACGCCGCGCAGCGGATTCCCGAACTGGTGGAATACTGCCGCCGCTGCGGCATTGAATCCGTGATGATTCACACGGAGTCGCACGATCTGCACCTGCGGCACCGCACGCTGCCGGAAGCCGAGGCGTATGCCGCGATTTTGATACGCTGCGGCGAGGCGCTGCGGGCGGCGGGGATCGAATTCGGCCTGAATATCTGGCAAACGCTGGGCCACCATGACGCGGCGTTTTCTTCCATTGCCGAGTTCGGGTGGCGGCCCATGGTCGGCCACGACGGCGCCGTTTCTTCGCGTTCGCCCTGCCCCCTCGACCTGCGGTGGCAGGAACATATGGCCCAAGTCCTGTCCATCTATGCGCGTTGTCAGCCGGATTACCTCCTGCTCGATGACGATTTTCGTTGGCACAACCATTATCCCGTCGCCTGGGGCTGTTACTGTCCGGACCACCTGGAGCTTTTCGGGCGGAAAATCGGCCGTACTGGGTCCAGAGAGGATCTGCTACGACTAATCTATGCGAAAGTTTGCCCCGCGCCACCGGAGCGTGTGGTTTGGCATGAATTGCTGCGTGAGACGCTCGAGGCCATCGCTACAAGATTCGAGCAGGCGATTCACGCCAGCGCGCCGGCTACGACCGTCGGATTAATGTCTTCCGCTCCAGCCGCGCATTCGGCGGAGGGGCGGTTGTGGCGTCCGCTGCTGCAAAAACTGGCGGGGGCGGGACGCACGCCGATGTCCCGCCCGTGCCTCGGATGCTACCGGGAGTTTTCCGCCGGCGAAGCCCTGGAGGGGCTAACCTTGGCGCTGACGACCTGCGCCCTGCTGCCTCCTGAAACGCGCATCGCGCCGGAACTGGAGAGTTCGCCTTTCACCCGGTTCAATAAATCGGCGGCGCATCTGCGGTTGCAAATGGCGTTGTCATACTTTTGCGTAAGTCCCGAATTAAGCTTGGATCTGCACAGCTTTTCCTCGCCGGAGCTGGAGGAAGAACCGGCGAACACGGCGCTGCTCCAGCACGCGCGGAGGTATTTCGATCGACTTGCCGAGGCGGGCCTGGCCGCAGGCCCCTTGCGCGGCGTGAATGTGCCCCTCGTCGAACGCGTCTCGGATTTCAGCCGCAGTCAGAGTTTGTCGCCCGACGGATGCGTCGTCCAGCGGGCCTGGGAAACGTGCTTGCCCCAGTTGGGAATTCCCATCGCCCATGCGACGGTGCATCGCGGCGGTGGGACCGTCACGCGCCGGGAAAAGGCGCTGCCGATTGCCATCAGTGGCGACCTGCCGCTGGCGGTCGACGAAGAGACGCTGCGCCAGTGGTTACGGGGGCCATTGTTGCTCGACGCCACGGCCGCGCAATGCTTTGCCTTGCGCGGGTTGGGGCGATTGGTCGGCGTGGCGGTTGGCCAGGCCGCGGGCCGGTGCGCCGTGGGCGCGGAAGAAATCTTGGACTCGGCGTTCGGTGGGCAGCGCGGCGTGCGGATGCCCCTGCGCCATATGGGCGGCAACATCCATCATCTGACGGTTGACCCTGCCGCCTGCACGATTTCGCGGCTGCTCTGGGGGGACGAGATTGGCCAACCGGCGGAATTCGGTCCCGGCATCGTGCTGTTTGAAAACGAGTCGGGCGGACGCGTGGCGGTACTGCCGTACGATGGTCAAACCGAAACCCTCCGGGCGATTCAATTCCGCAATTATCACCGCCAGCGCCAGATGCATGCGATCCTGGCCTGGCTCGCCCCCGCGGCGTCCTTCCTTGGATTGGTCGGCGCCGCCAACCTGGCGCCATTGTGGAAGCAAACGGAAGACGCCGTGCTGCTCGCAGTGGC
>JAKCCC010000205.1 GCA_021838985.1 Planctomycetota bacterium | reverse complement strand
GGACGCCGGCGGCCCCGCCGCGCTATCCGCCGTGCGCCCCGCCACGGACCACGGCGCCGCCGCCACCGCGACGGAAATATTCGCCGAGGCGCAGCGACAACGGATTAATCTGCGCGACTTCGGCGACGGCAGCGTGGGGGTCGCGCTGGATGAACGCACCGACGGGCGGGAGGTGGACCGACTGCTGCGGATTTTTCACCGCCGCGGCGCTGCGCCGGAGGGGTTGGCGGAACTGCGGACGCCACCGCCGGCGCCTTACCCGCCCGCCTGGCGGCGTGCCAGCGCCTTTCTGCGGCAGAGCGTATTTAACCATTATCACAGCGAAACCGAAATGCAGCGTTATCTGCGCCGCCTGGAAGGGCGCGATTTGTCGCTGACCACTTCCATGATCCCGCTGGGCTCCTGCACCATGAAGTTGAACGCGGCGGTGGAGTTGGAGCCGCTAAGCCAGGAGCAGTGGACGGATATCCATCCGTTTGTACCAGCGCCGCAGGCCGCCGGCTACCAGGCCTTGTTCGGCGAACTGCGGCGCTGGCTCTGCGCTCTGACCGGCTTTTCCGCGATTTCTCTGCAGCCCAACGCCGGAGCCCAGGGCGAATACGCCGCGCTGATGGTTATTCGCGCCTATCACCGCCGCCGCGGCCAGCCCCAGCGTGATATCTGCCTGATTCCACACTCCGCCCACGGCACCAATCCGGCCAGCGCCGCCGCCGCGGGTCTGCAAGTTCTGCCGGTGGCCTGCGCCGCCAACGGCGATGTGGATGTGGAAGATTTACGCCGCTTGACGGTGCGGCATCACGACCGTTTGGCCGGCCTGATGGTGACCTATCCTTCCACCCATGGGGTATTTGAGGAAAATATCCGCCCGCTCTGTGCGCTGGTGCATGCCCACGGCGGCCAGGTGTTCCTGGATGGGGCCAACTTCAACGCGCTGGCCGGCTGGTGCCGTCCCGCGGACATGGGCGTGGATATCTGCCACTTGAATTTGCACAAGACGTTCTGCATTCCCCATGGCGGCGGCGGTCCAGGCATGGGACCGATCGCCGCGGCGGAACACCTGGCGCCCTTTTTGCCGGGCCATCCGGCCGACACGGCGGCTTGCCACGACGCGATCGGCCCGGTCGCGGCAGCACCATCCGGCAGCGCCTTGTTGCTGACGATTCCCTGGGCGTATTTACATTTGATGGGCTGGACCGGCTTGCGCCGCGCTACGGCGGTGGCGATACTGAACGCCAATTATATGGCCCGTCGCCTGGCCGGCCATTTTCAGGTTTTGTTCCAAGGTCGCCGTGGCTTTTGCGCTCACGAATTCATCATCGACGCACGGGAATTTGAAGACTCGGCCGGCATAAAGGTCGAGGATATCGCCAAGCGGCTGATGGATTACGGCTTTCACGCCCCGACGGTTTCGTGGCCGGAGCCAGGCACGTTGATGATTGAGCCAACGGAAAGCGAATCCCAACCAGAGTTGGATCGCTTCTGCGAGGCGCTGATTGCGATTCGCCAGGAAATCCGCGACATTGAGCAAGGTCGGGCTGATCGCCACAACAATCTATTGAAAAACGCACCCCACACCGCGCGGATGCTGGCCCTGGAGCCTTGGCCGTTTCCTTACAGCCGGCGGCAGGCGGCCTATCCGTTGGCGTATCTGGACGCGCACAAATTCTGGCCGGCGGTGGCGCGGATTGATAACCCCTACGGCGACCGAAATCTGGTCTGCACCTGCCCCGCAATGTAGATGGTTTTCAAGCCAGATATTTCCGGAAAAAAGCGGTGGACCGATTAGCCCCCCAGCGATGGCCGCCCTCGAATAAATCGAGTTCCAGCCGGTTTCCGGCGCCGGCGGCGTGATAGATTTTTTCCACCTCACGGTAACAGCTTAGGGCGGCGCCCACGAGGAAGCATTCGTCATGCACGCCGATTTCCACCAGCAGCGGGCGCGGTGCGATCAGCCCCTGCAAATCCGGCACGTCGCAAAGCTCCAACAGCCCCGGCGTGATCTGGCTGCCGCAGAGTTTGATGAAGCGCATGGCAAATTCGGCGAAACGGTCACTATAGCAAATGATATCCGCGGCTTGGATGCGCTCATCCATGATCGCCATCCACGTGGTCATCGTGCCGCCGAAGCTTAATCCCATCGCGCCGATACGGTTGGGATCGACAAAGTCCTGCCGGCCTAGGTAATCCAGGGCGCACTGGCCGTCATGGATGTCCATGCCCAACAGCGTCATGCCCAGCAGGTTGGCCCGCAGGTAATGGGCGTTGCATAAATCCGAGCCCTGGCCCAGCGCACTGAAATGTGGATTGCGATGGTCATCACGTTCACCGAAACCACGCCAGTCAATGGCCATGGTGACGAAGCCGGCCTTGGCCATCTGTAGCCCATAGTCATAGTTCAGTTCCGCGATATGGGCGCACCGCTCCGCGGTGGAGCGGTTGCCCATCACCGCATCTTTTCCGAACGGGCCATGGCCATGGCAGGCCAGAATCGCGGGTAACCGGCCGGGCGTATTTTCCGGCCGGAAAACATACGCCGCGGCGGAAAGACCTTCTTCGACCGCAAAAAGCACCCGCTGTTTGACCAGACCATCTTCGCGCCATTCGGCTTGTATTTCGGCGTTCAGTGGAACCTTGCAGGGCGTGGGCCCGAGGGTAGCTTTCACTGCGGGCAAAAGCGCTTCACGCCACTTCTTCCAATCCGTACGGCTGGCGCCGCCGAACCGATACCGTGGGCGATGCTGGGCCGCCCGTTTCTTGAAGTATTCGTTAACCGAAAGATTGTGCTCCATCAGGGTGAACCTCTTCTAAACAATCCTGGCGCGATCATAAACGCGTTATCCTACCTGAATCCGTGCGTAGCGGACGGTCCGTGGTTCGTTGCGGCACTCTCCCAACAGCTCCATCATGTTGGAGGGGGGTGAGCCTGCGCGTACTGTCGCCGTGAAAAAATACTCCGTGAACGGATGCCGCAGCGGCAGTTTCATAGCCCCGCCGACATCGCCATTGGATCGAATCTCCACGCCGCGATTTTCCGTGAAACTGTTGGCGCCGTCCAAGATGTCAACAGAAGCGCACCGACGCTCCGGCCGGCGTCTTGGTAGCGGTACACTTCTTCTTCGACCTCGCCGCTCAAACCAGCGCTCCGGGCGGAGTCTTGAGGAGGGTACCGCCTCGCCGAAGGCCCCCCGCGCACGTCAACACCGCCGATCATTTACAGACACCCGATTCGTTAAAATCGCCAGAACGCGCGGCGGCCCCGCAGGGCATGGCGGCCGGCGGATCCGCGAGTAAGTCCGCCATTCGATACGGGCGATGATTGCGCATGGATAAAACCACGGCCTCACCCATGGCTACGGCCAGGGCGCCGGCTTCACTGCCGGCCGGAAGCGCCAATTCCCTTGATTCCGCGGACGGTCCCACGAACAAGTCGTGTTGAATCTGTCCATCGGCGCCCCCATGTCCACCCGCCACGGGCGGCACTTCGATCACCTCCTGGCCGCCAAAGAGCGGAAAACAGGTGATCCGCGTTTTGGCTTCGGCGGGAGCGGTTAATCCCGTGGGATCAGGGTTGGAATGATGGACGACCTGCAGCCTTCCGGCCGTTCCATTGATGCCCAAAATATATCCTTCCCACGGCGTACAGGCGTTGAAGGAATAACTCATAGACGCCCCACCGCGGTAGCGCACCACCACCGAGTAGGTATCCTCGATATCAATTTCATCATCGTAAATATAGCGGCGCTGCGTGGGTGGATACTGGGCGTCATACGGCAGGCTGAAGCGATCCCAACCGGTGCGGATGTCGTTGTCGTCAGGCGCGAGTTTCCCGGCGTAGTGCTTTTGGAAAATGGGGCAACGCCGTTTTTCCTCAACCGGATCCAGCGGACGGCCCTGGACATCCCGTGGCCGCAGAGCGCCATTTTTTCCGTAATAGTTCAGGGCGCCGTAAGCGAATAATTCTTCCGGCACATCGCCGAGCCACCAATTAACCAGATCGAAATGATGGCAACATTTATGCATGTTCAGACCGCCGGAATTCGCCCGCCGGCGATTCCAACGATAGAAGTAGCTTGAGCCATGCCATGTGTCGAGATTATAGACGAATTCCACATTTGTGATCCGGCCCACCCGCCCGTCAAGAATAAGGCGCTTCAACCGCTTGTGCAGCGGCGCATAACGGTAGTTGAAAGCTACCTGCAAGCGCCGCCCGCTTTCCCGCTCCGCCCGGCGCACCTCCTGGGCTTCGCGGCAATTGACCACCATGGTCTTTTCTGTGATCACGTCACAGCCGCCGCGCAATCCGCCGACAATATGCGCGCCATGCGTGTAGTCGGGGCCGGCCACCAGCACGGTCTCCGGGCGTTGTTCGGCCAGCATTCGCGGCAGGTCATCCGGGCCATAATAGGGTAGATTGACGCCAACTTTTTGGCAGAAAGTCCGCACCCGGCCTTCATCCAGGTCCAGTACGCCCACCACTTCCCCACGGTCGCTGAAATTAGCCCCACCGTTGTCGCATTTGCCCAGCAGCGGCAAAACAAAATGATAGATGCTGCGCGTACTTAACCCGCAAACAGCATAACGGATTCGTTTCACGGTCCGCAACCTTTCCTTAAAACTCTAGAAAGTTACCCCATCAACCTGCCCACGTATTTAGCTATTGTAACAGATTTTTTCGCAATTCTCATCCCCGGGGTGACTGCCGCCAGCGGCCGGGGGGCTACCATAGCCAGCTTTCACGCCATCCGATAAAATTCCCGGCATGTCCGTGCTTGAGATCGATGTCGATACGAAAATTGCGCCGTGTTACCGCGTTCACATTGATACGAATTGGTTGGAACGGATTGGACCAGCCGTCCGGCAGGCGGCCCCGGCGCCCGTCTGCGGCCTGATAAGCGACCGCCACGTCGCCCGGTATTATTTACGCGGCGTACGGCAGTCTCTGGCGCAAGCCGGTTATCGCGTGGCCGAATTCATCTTTCCGCCGGGTGAGCGGTAC
>JAKCCC010000204.1 GCA_021838985.1 Planctomycetota bacterium | reverse complement strand
TGCCGCCCGTCGGTATGTCACCGCCCTAAAGTCCGGCCACACCCGGGCGGTACGGGTCAAATTTTGATCGTCCGGATCAAATCTCGGACGTGGCTAACCGACGCCTCAAAAAGCTTCCGTTCCTGCGGCGACAAGGGTACTTCGATGATTTGTTCGACCCCGCCGGCGCCGAGCTTGGCGGGTACCCCCACGAAGTAGCCACCGACGCCGTATTCGCGGTCGCAATACGCCGCGCAGGGCAGGAGGCGTTTTTTATCGCGGATAATGGCCTCGGTCATCTGCGTTACCGCCGCGGAGGGGGCGTAGTAAGCTGAACCGGTTTTCAGCAGATTAACGATTTCAGCTCCACCTTTGCGGGTCCGTTCGACAATGGCGTCAATTTTTTCCCGCGGCAGCAGTTCCGGCAGTGGAATGCCGCCGACCGCGGTATACCGCGGCAACGGCACCATGTCGTCGCCGTGACCGCCGAGCAACAGGGCCTGGATGTCTTCCACACTGACCTGCAACTCGGCGGCGATAAAGGCGCGATAGCGGGCTGTGTCCAACACGCCGGCCATACCCACGACGCGGTGGGCCGGGAATCCGCTGACTTGATGCGCCACGTAAACCATCGCGTCCAGGGGATTGGACACCACGATCAATACCGCCTGCGGGGAAAAGCGTTTGACCTGTTCCGTAACCGCTTTGACGATCGCCGTGTTTTTCTGCAGAAGATCGTCGCGGCTCATGCCGGGTTTGCGGGCCAGCCCTGCGGTGATAATCACTACGTCGCTGCCGGTGGTCGGCTCGTAGCTGGTCGCACCGGTCAGATGGATGTCGAAATCCTCAATCGGCCCGGCCTGCGACAAATCCAGGGCCTTGCCCTGCGGCACCCCGTCCAATGCCGGAATGTCCACCAGCGTGACATCGCCGAGTTCTTTGGCGGCCATCCAATGCGCCGCGGTTGCCCCGACATTACCCGCTCCGATGATGCTGATTTTCGCCCGTCTCATAGGATCTCCTTTCCGTATCCGTTTATGCTGAAACCCCAACCTCGCCCTCCATCCGTTCCCGCCTGTAAACTATACTGCCCCGCTCCAAATTTGGACAGACTACGCCCGGATTTTGCACGGCCCAGCCACGGAGCAAGCACAACTTAAAAGTGGAAGGCAAATAGTAAACTTAACGCCCAAGCTCGCGGGCGCGCTGCGCGGCGGCGGCGAGGGCGGCGACGATCAAGGCCGGGAATCCGCGGTTTTCCAGGGTCTGGATCGCGGCTTCGGTGGTCCCACCGGGACTGGTCACCTTACGCCGCAACTCGGCTGCCGACTCCGTGGATTCCGCGAGCAACCTCCCCGCGCCAACAATGGTTTGCCGCGCCAGCTCCTGGGCGTCCGCGGGGGGCAGCCCTAGTTCCGTGGCCGCCTGGGCCAGGGCTTCGGCCAGGAAGAACACATACGCCGGCCCGGAGCCGGAAAGGCTGGTCACCACGTTCATTGAGCTTTCCGGCATCTCCCACGTTTTGCCGCAGGCGTCGAAAATTCGGCGGGCGAAGGCCATATCCGTGGCCAAAGCGTGCGCCCCGCGGCACAGCACGCTGGCGGCGGCGCCCACCAGGGCGGGGGTGTTGGGCATCACGCGGATCACGCGCGCCTGGCCGGCAAGCTGGGCTTCGATGTGCGTGGTGCTGACTGCCGCGACGATGCTGATCAGCAGCGTATCAGGGCTGAGGGCGGACCTGATTTGGGCCAGGGCGTCATCGATCTTCTGTGGCTTAACCGCCAGCAGGATGGTGCGGGCCTGATGCGCCACAACCGCGGAATCCTCCGACGCTTCGATCTGAAGCTGCTCGGAAAACAAAGCACGCCGCGCTGGACTGGGGTCGGCGGCCAGCAAGGCGGAGGTTGTAAAGACTCCGGCGGCGAGTACGCGTCGGGCAATCGCCTCGGCCATATTGCCCGCGCCGATGAAGCCCAGCGGCAGCCTATCTTCCGGCATAACTTTCGCCATCAGCTTTGCCCGCCGGATTTATGGCCCGCACCGCATCGAGTAAGCCCGCCAGTAACTTGGGGGTTTCAGGCGGCATAAAGCGTCGTACGGCTCTGTTCAATCATCCGTTGAAGGTGCGGGTTGCGAATAGCGCGCCCCATCACCAGATCCACCGCCTGGCCCGACACGTTCAGCAGCGCCGCGATCGAGTCGAGGTATAACGCCGCCAGGCGAGGTCCAGCCTCGGGGGCGAACTCCACCAGGAAATCCACATTACTGCGGTCCGGATCAAACCGGCTGGGCTCGGCTGCGGAACCAAAAACGTCCAGGCGGCGCACCTGAAACTCGCGGCACAGCGCCTCCATCTGGAGCCGATGTTTTTCGATCAGGCCGATCATCCGCCGTCGCCATCGCCCGCCAGCCGCCCGGGTACAATATAACCACTTGCACCCCGTCTCGCAGCGCCGCGCCGGGCTGGGGTCGGCGGCCAGCAGGGCGGAGGTTGTAAAGACTCCGGCGGCGCGCACGGGTCAGGCCATCGCCTCGGCCATATTGCCCGCGCCGATGAAGCCCGGCACTGGCTTGTTTTCCCGCCGCGTGTCCAAGGGTGCGGCTGGATTTTTTCGCGAATGCCGGCCGACAGCGCTAGCGTCAAGTCCCCACCGTCTTAGCGGCGGCATTCCTGCCGCCCGTCGGTATGTCCCCGCCCCCAAATCCGGCCGCACCGCCTCTCGAATAGCAGATCTTCGCCGCCCTTAGATCTTACAGGTCGCCTGCGCCTGCGCGACCTTTACGGTCTTTGTGCAGGACTCGAGCGGAACCCGGCCCCCGCGCCGCGCCTCTGAATATTCCGCGTCCGGCCCACCCGGATGTGGGGGGGCTGCCGCCAAGCCGCTATTTCGTGCTGTAGCTGGCGCCAGTGGCTTGGCGCACCACGGCCTGGGCCGCGGCCAAGCGGGCAATCGGGACGCGATAGGGCGAACAGCTGACGTAATTCAAACCATGCTGATGGCAAAATTCGACCGAGGACGGATCGCCGCCGTGCTCACCGCAAATGCCCACCTTCAGGTCCGGGCGCGTGGCCCGGCCCTTCTGCACCGCCATTTTAATGAGCTCACCGACACCTTCCTGATCCAGCGAGGCAAACGGATCTTTGGGCAGAATCTCCATTTCCACGTACTTCGGCACGAACGAGGCCACATCGTCGCGCGAAAAGCCAAACGTGGTCTGCGTTAAATCGTTGGTGCCAAAGCTGAAAAATTCCGCCTGGCGGGCGATCTGATCGGCGGTGATGGCCGCCCGCGGCAATTCAATCATGGTGCCGACTTTGTATTCAATCTTGCGGCCGGCCTTGGCGAAAACTTCATCGGCGACCTGGCGCACCTTCGGCAGCAGGAACGTCAGCTCATTGACGGTGTTGACGACGGGAATCATCACCTCCGGCCATACCTTGACGCCGTTGGCTGCCACCTGGCACGCGGCCTGGAAGATGGCCCGCACCTGCATTTCCAGAATTTCCGGGAAAATCACCGCCAGGCGGCAGCCGCGGAAACCAAGCATGGGGTTGGCCTCATGCAGTTCCGTCACCCGCCGCTTGATCTTTTCCAGCGACACGCCCATCTCGCGGGCCATCTGGCGCTGATTCTTGTCTTCGTGGGGTAAGAATTCGTGCAGCGGCGGATCGAGCAGCCGGATCGTGACGGGCAGGCCATCCATCGCCTTGAAAATGCCGATGAAATCCCGCTTTTGATAGGGCAGCAGTTTACGCAGCGCCTTGCGGCGATCTTTTTCATTATCCGCCAGAATCATCTCCCGCACCGCGATAATCCGGTCACCTTCGAAGAACATATGCTCGGTGCGGCACAGGCCGATGCCTTCGGCGCCGAATTCGCGGGCCACGCGGGCGTCATTCGGCGTGTCGGCATTGGTGCGAACCCGCAGTTTACGCGTAGCGTCGGCCCAACCCATCAAGGTGGCGAAATCGCCGGAAACCGTCGGTTTAACCGTCGGCACGGCGCCGGCGCACACCGTGCCGGCGGAGCCGTCAATGGAGATGGTATCCTTGCGGCCAAAACGGCGGACTTTACCATCCGCGGCGCGCACGGAAAGCACCCCCTTGGCGGCGTCGATATCTAATTCGCCGCAGCCGGCCACGCACGATTTCCCCATGCCCCGCGCCACCACCGCGGCGTGGCTGGTCATGCCGCCGGTGCTGGTAAGAATGCCCACGGCCATCTGCATGCCGCCGATGTCTTCCGGCGAAGTTTCCTTACGCACCAGGATGACCGTTTCACCGTTCTTGGCCCGCATTTCGGCTTCGTCGGCGGTAAAGGCCGGTTTGCCGACGGCCGCCCCGGGCGAAGCCGGCAGCCCTTTGGCGATCTGATCGGTCCTGGCTTTCGGATCAAACGAAGGATGCAGCAACTGATCCAGACTGGACGGTTCCACCCGCAGTAGGGCGGTGTTTTGATCGATCAAGCCCTCCTTGACCATTTCCACCGCCACGCGCACGGCCGCCGGCGCGGTGCGTTTGCCGTTGCGGGTCTGCAGCATATAGAAACGGTTGTGCTCCACCGTGAACTCAAGGTCCTGCACGTCGCGGAAGTGCTTTTCCAGGATATCTTTCACCCGCAGCAGTTCGGCGTAGGCCTGGGGCATCACCTCGCCCATTTTCTCAATCGGCTGCGGGGTGCGGATGCCCGCGACCACATCTTCCCCCTGGGCGTTGATCAGGAATTCCCCATAGAACAAGTTCTCACCCGTGGACGGATTACGGGTAAAGCAGACGCCCGTGGCGCAATCCTCGCCCATGTTGCCGAATACCATCGTCTGCACGTTCACCGCGGTGCCGGCCAGCCCCGTGATCTCATTGATCTGCCGGTATTTGATCGCCCGCGGGGCGTTCCAGCTTTGAAACACGGCCTTGACGGATTTAAGAATCTGCTGCCGCGGATCCGTCGGGAATTTTTCTTTGGTATGTTTTTCATAGACCTGCAGATAGCGGGCGCATACTTCTTTCAGTCCCTCGACATCCAGTT
>JAKCCC010000203.1 GCA_021838985.1 Planctomycetota bacterium | reverse complement strand
AAACCAAACGAAAAAGCCACGGCACGGGGACCGTGTCCACCGGGGCGGATCTTCAACCTGCTACGGGGACCATCCGGAAGCCTCGTTTCAATCGCCGCATTCATTCTGCGTTCCTACTTAGGGCGATATTCACCGAATATCGGGGATCGGAAAGGAGCATCATCTCATGTGGCCACGCCTGGGAAGCACCGGTTTGGTCGCCGCAGCTATTTTCACCTATGCGGGGATAGCCACGCCGACCCCTATTGTCAGTGTCATCCCGGTGAACTGCCGGGCGGTGGTGGTGTTCCACCATCTGCGGGGGATTGATGGGAAAATACGCGGTCTCGAGAAGCGGCTAAATGTGCCCGGCGGCAGCGACCCCCTGCAGAACATGCAGGCGGCCCTGGGGATTACCGGCGGTTTGAATGAAAACGGCTCGGCGGCGCTGGTGTTTATGGCGCCGCCGGCGGGCCAGGCGCCGGCCGCCACCAGGGCGGTGGTGGGAGTACTGCCGGCGCTTAATCTCGGCGCCCTGCACCAAGGCTTCGAGGCTGGAAAACCGAGGCATGGTATTGCCGCCGGAACCACGCCCAACGGGCGGACCATGTATCTGGCGGATCGCGCGGGTTATCTGCTGTTAGCGCCACAACGGCCGGTTCTGCGGGAATTTCTGGCCCAGACCCGGCCGCTGGGGGCGGCTCTGCCGCCGGCCTATCGCCGGGCGATCGACGCCAATGATATATCCGTGTATTTGAACATTCCGATGTGGCGCCGTACCGCTCGGACCGCTTTGCGCCATCTGCGCGCCTTGACGGGGTTGATGGGCCAAACGCAGGGGGCGAACACCGCAGCCACGCTGGGCGCCCTGCGCTTGGAAGCGCGAGCCATCGAACAAGTGCTCGCCGGCACCACCCGGTTGCTGATGACCGTGCGCCGCGGTCGCGGCGGTCTGACGCTGGAGGTGATGGCGGATTTCCAGCATGGCACGACCGTGGCGCGACTGCTGGAAGCCCAGCAGCCATTGTTGGCGAATCCGCTGATCGGTTTACCGAAGGAGCCTTTTTTAGGGGTGGTGGCCGATCGCTTTAATGGCCAGGCCGTCGCGGATTGGCTGGGCACGCTGAACCGCCCGCAACGGCACGGAGGCGCGGCGCCCACCCCGATGGCAGCGCTGCTGGCCGGTTACCGCACCGCCATCGCCAACTACACGGGGGGGCGGGCGATGTATCTGCCTCCGCGTCGCCGCAGAGACGGACTTTTTCGCGTCATTAGCATTAAGCAATGCCGCAGTGCGCCACAGGGCATGGCTCAGATCGCGCAGATGACCAGGCTGGCGCTGCCGCAGAACCTGGGCGGCGCGGGCTATACGGTCGCTATTGCGTCGCACGCGATCCGAATCGGCGGCGTGGCATTCACGCGAATCAAGGTCGGCTTACGGCCGAAAAATCTGCCGTCCGAGCAAGCGGCGCTGGTGCAGCAAATGTTGGCGTTGCTCTTCGGCGGTGATTCCCTGACTATTTACGCGGCGCCGATCAGCGCGACGGAAATTCTGGAAAGCGTAGGGGTCAATCGCCACGATTTGGCCGCGGCCCTGGCGTCCGCGCGGCGAGGCCAGGATCCATTGGATCAACTGCGTTCGACGCACCAGTGGCAACGCCACCTTTTGCCGCACCCGAACTTTATCCTGGCGTTTGCACTGGGGCGCTGGGTTTCACTGTTGGCGGACCGCCTCCAGGGCGCCCTGCAGGATGGCGAAGCCGTCATGCCAGCGCCAAGGCCTGCGGCGGTGGTGCAGGGAGGCCCCGAAACGCCGGTGGTCGCCAGCGCCGCCGTGGTAGGCGATCGGATGCGAATAAAAGCCTATCTGCCCACCTCTACGCTGCTACACCTGGTGGATAAAGGACGGGAGTTGTTCGGATTGATTCTCATGCAAGGTCTGGAAGCCCCGCCGCGCTAAGTTGCTCAAGAGTTCGCCACGAGTCGGCCGCGGCGAGGGATAAACGGCGCCGGGAAGAGCATGTAACCACGGATCACACGGATGTACGGATTGTTAACCACGAAACACACGAAACACGTGACAAAAAGGGGGGCTGGATTTGTTTGGGAAGTTATATGGCTTGTGCGCAAGCGGATGGGTTGCGGCGTAAGAGGCCAGCCGACGAGGACGTCAGCTTTACGGATGCGCGGATGCGGAAGGGTTGAGTGCATCGGGTATAGCGTCCATTACCGGGTAGCAGCGGTTGCACGTCTCGTGTCCGGGTAAGCAGCGTAATCCACGGTTGTTACGGGGCCGCGCGGAGGAAAATTTGCGCAGGGCGCGGAGCTTTTCAGGGATGGTGGCACAGATTACACGGATTTTTGACACGAAGGCCGCCGCCGCGGCGGTTCCGGAAGGTGAATATCACCGCGATTCGCAAGCACCGCCTTTCAACGCGGTGAACTGGTGTGAACGGTGGTCTGGGACTGCGGAGACTTGGCGACGCGGCGTCCCGCAGTTGCGGGACATCGCCCGCCGATGATGCCTGACGCCGGTTGCGGACTGTAGGCTTGCTGGTCGCCAAAGGTTGAAACATGAAAGTGGAAAGCGCAGGGGGACCTGCCTCCGCCGCTGCGGCGTATCAGGAAGACACCCGTCACCGCGCCCAAGCAGCGCCGCGACCGGCGCGGGGCTCTACGCCCGCCTGGTGGCGACATTTCACCATTTTCCAGCAGTTGTTGCGCCAGCGCATGGCGGAAGATCGGCTCAGTCAGCAGGCGGCGGCGCTGACCTATAACACCCTGTTCAGCCTGCTGCCGACGTTGGTTCTGGCGCTGATCGTCATGTCGATGGTGCTAAGCACCGGCCAGGTGCAGCGGGAAGAAATTGTCCTTCTGCATAAACTCGGATTAGGACAGCTGCGCAACCGTCAGGGCGGCGCCGGCGGCGCCGGCTTGTTCCTGCAGACCGTGACCGCCCAGATTCAGAAGATGCGGACAGTCCTTCAGTCGCCCGGAACGGGGTTGGTGGGATTTGCGGTGCTGCTCTGGGGCGCCTTGAGTTTAATGAACGTCGTGGAAGCGACGTTCAACCGGGTCTATCGCGTTACCCGCCGACGGAGCTGGGTGCGCCGGCTGCCGCTGTACTGGTGCGTACTGACCTTGGGGCCGCTCGGCGTGGCCAGCTCGCTGGTATTTTCAGGAAAGCTCCTGGCCACCATCGGCCACAGAGCGGGACCGATTCTGGCGCCGCTGACTTTCCTGTTGGCCCTGGGCATCGACTGGATATTGCTGATGTTGTTTTACCGACTTATTCCCAATGCCTATGTGCGCTGGCGATCGGCGGCACTGGGGGCCGCAGCCGCGACGCTGTTGTGGGAGGCGGGTAAATATGGTTTTGGACTGTATGTGCACTATCTCGCCGGCTATGGCAAGTGGTACGGCAATCTGGGCTTGATTCCCCTGTTTATGTTCTGGGTGTTCCTGACCTGGATGTTCGTGCTGCTGGGACTACAGATCGCGTTTATTGATCAGCATTACATGGCGCTCCAGCGGCGTCACCTGTCGCCCCACGGCCTTGGCGCTGGCTGGGTTGATATGCGCTGGGTTCTGCCACTGGCCGTGCTGCTGGTGCGGCGTTTCCAAACCGGCGCCACGTTGGATGCCGCCGCCGCCGCTCATGAATTGGGACTACCCCCGGAGGTCAGTGAAACCATGCTCAATTGCCTGGCGGCCGCGGGTCTGGTCCACCCGCTGGGTCCGGCGAACAATCATTACGTCCTGGCCCGGCCGCCGGAGCGCATCAGTACGCTGGAATTATTGCAGACCACTGGGGCGTGTGGTCTGCGGCCTTCCAACTCAGCGCAGACGGCGCCGGCTGAGGCCCTGCTCGGCGGCGGGGCGCTGGGTGAGTTCCAGGCGCTGGAACAACAATGGGCCGGCACGCATACACTGGCGGACCTGGCTAGCCCGGGCGCGGCGACGAGGAGCCAGGACGGATCGAAAGGCGGGGGGGTGGAAGTCGGAAGTTAGAAGTGGCCGGGGTGTCGGCCGACGCGGGCATGGATGGAGTCGAGGCACTGCCGCTGCTCCGCGCTGAGGCTGGGGATTCGTGGCGGGAAAAAACGTTAATTGAATGCCTTGATAATCCCCGCGGCCTGCGACTGAAAACGCTTGTGGTTGGCCCGTGGAAACTGATGTGGTACGCCGGCCAGGGTTTCGGCGAATTGTATGATCTGGCCCATGATCCGCGCGAGCGCGTAAATCAGTGGACCGATCGCGGCTGTGCCACCGAGCGCGAGTGGTTGCTGCGTTGGTTGCTGGATTCGTCCGAAAGGCTGGAAAACTGAAAAATCCAACGGTTTGGTTACGCGTAGGCGGCGACTATGGATATTCCGCGGTACGCCGCACGCCATAAACCACCCCGGCGCACCAGGGAAACTTCACATACGAAACGCCCGAAAACGACGATTTAACGCCTTGCCAAAAGAACGAAGATGTGGCCGTTTGGCAAGGCACGAGGAGGCCCATGACCAAGCGGGAACGTCCTAATATTCTACTGATCACCAGCGACCAGCAGCATTTCGACACCCTGGGCTTCCTCAACCGGCGCATCCAGACGCCGACGCTGGACGGCCTCGCCCGGCAGGGAACCCATTTCACCCGTGCTTACTGCAACAACCCGGTCTGTTCTCCGTCGCGGGCCACCATCATTACCGGACAGTATCCGGCGTGGCATCACTGCTGGACCATCGGCGTGAAGTTGCCGGAAGATGTGCCCACGGTGGGCGAGGTGTTCCAAAAGCATGGCTATCATACGTCGCTGATCGGTAAAGCCCATTTCCAGCCGCTGGCGAGCCAACCGGGCAGCGAATCAATTGAATGCCAGCCGATCCTGCGCGACTTGGACTTCTGGCGCAAGTTCCATGGCCCCTGGTACGGCTTTCAGCACGTGGAAACCTGCCGCAACCATGCGGATGAATCGCACGCTGGCGGGCACTATGCGCTCTGGATGGAGGAGCGGGGACTTAAAAGTTGGCGCGACTATTTTTGGCCC
>JAKCCC010000202.1 GCA_021838985.1 Planctomycetota bacterium | reverse complement strand
CCGCCAGGCGCGGCCGAGCGGTGGTTCCGCGTATCGAACCGCGAACCCGGGCTTGGCGACGTTGCCGCCGTTGCAATTTAATCGTGGCGCTGCTGGTCATAAGACCTCCCGTCATTCAGGTCGATCCGCCACCGGCAGATCCTCGGATGGCGTGTTGGCGTCCGGCGACCGACCCGGGCATTATCATGCGCGGGTCAGGCCCAGCCCCAAGTTCGCCGACCCGGCGCTGCGGTTCATCGCCCCAGGTCCCGGCGCTACTTGGCGCCGGCGCCGGCAAACTGTTTGCCAGCCTTGCGGCGGACCACTTCGTTGGCGTAACGGATACCCTTGCCCTGATAAGGCTCGGGTTTGCGCACCCGCCGGATTTCCGCGGCAAACTGGCCGACCACCTGTTTGTCGGCCCCGCTGATATTGATGCGCGTGCCTTGGCCTTCGATTTTTACCGCCACGCCCTCGGGTATCGGCAGTTTAATCTGATTGGCGAATCCGACGGAAAGGGCGACCGTTTTTTCCTGCATTTCCGCCTTGTAGCCAACGCCCTGAATCTCCAAATCCCGGCTGAAGCCGTCGTGCACGCCCCGGACCATGTTCGCGAGCAAGGCTCGGGTCAGACCGTGCACGGACCGGCTGATCTTTTCATCGTTGACACGTTCCACCACCAGCCGGCTTGCACTGCCTTCGGCGGCCAAGGATACCTTGACGTTGGGATGATGCCGCAGCGCCAATTTACCCTTGGGTCCTTCCACCCGGATGTCACGGCCCTGCACCGTGACTTTGACACCGGCGGGTACGGAAACCGGTTTTTTGCCTATGCGGCTCATACGGAACCTCAATAAATCGTCGCGAGCAATTCGCCGCCGATATTGCGCTGCCGCGCCTGCCGATCGCTCAGAACGCCGGCGCTGGTGGAAAGCACGCCGATGCCCATGCCATTGATCACTCGGGGAAATCCCCGCACCCCGCGATAGACCCGGCAACCCGGCCGGCTGACCCGCCGTACGTTGTGGATAATCGATTCACCCGCGGGAGTATACTTGATGGTCAGGCGAATCAAGCCCTGGTGCGTACCATCGTCCAAATTGGCGTAAGTGGAGATGTAGCCCTCCTCCTTGAGCACGCGGGCGATGCCGGCGCAGATTTTCGAGTTTTTTACATCCACCGTCTTGTGCCGGGCGTGCGCGGCGTTGCGCAGGCGGCAAAGCATGTCCGCAATCGTATCGGTCATCAGTTCCTCGCTTGAGGCTATCAGCTTTTCGCAAGCGGCGGTCCGCCGGGCGATTCTGAACCCAACCCCGACGCCCGCCGCACCGTGCTGCGGCGACGCCTTGGCTCTAACCGCCAATCCACCCGTGGTTCCGGAGCGCTCCAGCGCTCCTGCTATCGCTCTCGCCGTCGTCGCACCGGCGCATCCCGCAAGCCAACGGCCGCCGGCCCTACCAGGAGCTTTTGCGAAGCCCTGGGATTTTACCATCCGAGGCTAATTGGCGCAGCACCAACCGCGAAACCCGGAATTTACGATAATAACCGCGCCGCCGTCCCGTGATTTCACAGCGCCGCGTCAGCCGAGTGGCGCTGGAATCGCGCGGCAATTTCGCCAACCCGACAAAATCCTTGGCGGCTTTGAGCTTACGGCGCAATTCGGCGTACTTGGCCACCGTGGCCGCACGCCGCTTATATCGATTTTTCCATGCTGTTGTCGCCATAGGGGTTTGACTCTCCAAAACTATCGCCGTCGCAAGCACGCGGAGATTAATCCCGCGTTTGATTTCCGGTCGGCCGCCAACCACCGCATGATCACGCGCTGCGCAACGGCACCGCGGTTACCCGGTCTTCCGCTGGGAGGATTCTTCCTTCCGGAAGGGAAACCCCAGCGCCCGCAGCAGGGCGAAACCATACCGATCGTTGCCGCCGGTGGTCACGATACTGATGGCCAGCCCCTGATGGAACGTCACCTGGTCGGCACGCACCTCCGGGAAAACGGTTTGCTCCGCCAAACCCAGGTTATAGTTGCCGCGTCCATCAAACGCCTGCGGCGGCAAGCCGCGGAAGTCCTTCACCCGCGGGATCACCAAGGTGATGAGGCGGTCCAGGAACTCCCACATGCGCCGGCCGCGCAGCGTGACCTTGGCGCCAATTTCCATCCCTTCGCGCAACTTAAAATTCGACACACTCTTGCGAGCCTGGCAGACCACCGCCTTCTGTCCGGCGATGGCGGTGAGTTCCTTGACCGCAGCCTCCAGCCGCGGCTTTTCAGCGATGGCCTTGCCCAGCCCCATGCTCACCACGACTTTGGTGAGGCGCGGCGCGGCGAGGTGGTTTTTGATGCCCAGCTCCTGCCGCAGCGCGGGCACAATTTCATCTTGGTAACGTCGATACAGCCGCGGGACATAGCCGGCGGGAAAAGGCAACGGCGCCTCAGCGACCTCGCGCGGCGGCTTGGGCGGGGCCTTCTTGGGCTTTCCCGCCGGCGCTGCCGCCTTGCCTCCGCCGGAGCCCGGCGCAGCGGCGGGGATGGCGGAGCCCGGCGCGGCGGCCGCAGCCGGCGTTTTGACCTTGAGATCGCCTGGAGCTACTTTTTCTTTACTCATCATTACTTACCTTACACCACGGCCATCGGCCAGATTCAGGCCTGCCCGACCCCGCCGAGATCGCTGCCGGTTTTGACGGCGAGGCGATGTTTCTGACCGTCCCGCAGGATAAATTTTACCCGCGCGCCCCGACCGGTTTTCGGATCCACCGGTTGCACCTTGCACAGGGCCAACGGCGCCGGCTTCTGCACCCGGCCGCCGCGGCGGTTTTTTGCGCTGGGCCGCACGTGCTTCCAGACCATGTTCACACCCTCCACCAGCACGCGCTGGCGCTCGGGGTACACGGCGAGCACCTTGCCCGTCCGGCCGCGGTCATCGCCGGAGCGAATGTAAACCAGATCATCTTTACGTATTCTTGCCGCCATGCTTGCCGATCCTCAAACCACTTCGCTGGCCAGGGACACAATTTTCATAAAATTCTTTTCGCGCAATTCGCGGGCCACGGCGCCGAAGATACGGGTGCCCCGCGGGGCTCCCTCGTTGTCCACCAACACCACCGCGTTGCGGTCAAAACGCACGTAGCTGCCGTCGGCCCGCCGAATGGGCTGCTTCGTGCGTACGATCACCGCCCGCGCCACCTCGCCCTGCTTGACATCCCCATTCGGCATTGCCTTCTTCACGGCCACCACAATCAGGTCGCCCACCGCGGCGGTGCGGCGCGTGAACTTGCCTCGGGCCGAGGAGCCTCCGAGCACTTTGATGCACATCACCTGTTTGGCGCCGGTGTTGTCGGCCACGTCCAGTCGGGTCTGCTGTTGTATCATCGCTCTAAGCTCTTTAAGCCATCCGCGGTCCGCGGTCCGCCTCCGGCGCCGGGGCCGTCGCGGGCTTATGCCGCTGAAACATCTGGGACGCTTCGCCCTGGATGGCCGACAGATCAATCTGCTGGCCGCGGCTGACCACCCGCACCAGGCGATAGGCCTTGGTCTTACTGTAGGGGCGGCACTGCATCACCTCGACGTGATCGCCCCGGCGGCTTTCATTTTTCTCGTCGTGCACGTGCAGGACGGTTTGCCGCTTGATATATTTTCCGAACTTGGGATGCCGGGCCAGATATTCAAACACCACCCGGCGCGTTTTCCGGCTTTTATCCGCGGTCACTACGCCGATAATGCGGGGGCGGAGCCGGCGGGACCCGCGCCTGTTTTCAGCCGATGCGTTAATCGTTTTCGCTTCCGTCATGATGGTTTTTCCATACGCCAACCCATTCCGCACGCCAACCCATTCCGCCGCAATCGCGCACCGATCGCACCGGAAGACAAACCGGTGATCTATGCCACGCCAACAAACTACCCCGCATTATCCTGCGGCGCCCGCCGGCTTCTCCACCACGGCCTGCCGCTCCCGCAGCAGGGTTTGGATCCGGGCTATTTCCAGCCGCGCCTTGCGGAACTGCGTCAGGTCGGCAACTTTATCCGTGGCCTCCTGCGAGCGCAAGGTCAGCAGGTGGCGGCGAAGTTCCTCCCGGCGCAACTGCAGTTGCTGGTTATCCAAGGCCCGCAATTCACTCAACATCTGCTTGCGTTTGGTCGCCATCGCCTACCTTTACATCGTATGCCGTCGCTGCAGGAACCGGCAGCGAACGGGCATTTTACAGGCCACACGTGCAAAGGCGCGTTTGGCCACCGTTTCATCGACCCCGGCGATTTCAAAAAGAATCGTCCCGGGCTTGACTTCGGCCGCCCAGAATTCCGGCTCACCTTTGCCCGTACCCTGGCGGGTCTCCAGCGGCTTCTTCGAAAAACTCTTATGGGGGAAAATGCGGATATACGCCCGGCCCTCCCGAGCCAGATAGTGCGTACAGGCCATACGGCCCGCCTCAATCTGGCGTCCGCTGATACGGCCGGCCTCCAGCGACTGCAGCGCATATTCACCGAAGGTGACGCGATTGCCCCGCGTGGCATTGCCCTTGAGAATACCACGTTGCTGCTTTCTCCATTTCACCCGCGCGGGCATCATGGCCATATTCGGTTTTCTCCACGCGCCGCGGGGTACCCGCCCGGCGGCTTGGTTGGCGTCCGGTGCTCACCGGCGCCGCGACCGTCGCGGCGCCCGAGCCAGGGCCGCGGCTTCGGCCGCCGCTTCCAGGTCGGCGAACAGCCCCCGATAAATCCACACCTTAATGCCGATCACCCCATAGGGGGTGCGGCAGTGTACCAGGCCGTACGAAATATTCGCCTGCAACGTGTGCAGGGGGATGCTCCCGCTGCTATGTTTTTCCACCCGCGCGATTTCCGCCCCGCCAATGCGCCCGGCGATCTGAATTTTCACGCCCAGCGCCCCGGCGTTCCGGGAGGCCTCCGCCTTCTGCTTGAGCACGCGCCGAAACGAGGCGCGTTTTTTTATCTGCTCGGCGATGCCCTCCGCCACCAACTGGGCGTCGAGATCCGGTTTATTAATTTCCGCAACGTCTACTTTTACTTGGCGC
>JAKCCC010000201.1:2619-5021 GCA_021838985.1 Planctomycetota bacterium | reverse complement strand
GGTAGGGCCGGCGCCTTCGTCCGTTGACCCAGTGGTACATCCATTTTCCGGCGGCCCTGGCCCGCGCCCTGGAACTGCAAAAGGGCGAGGGGATCGAATGGCGCGTGCAGGACAAGGGCACCCGCGTCCTGTGGCGGGGCCGACCACGCTGCCGACGCGGCTAAAAAATGGTACCGGTCGTAGGCCCCCTGGAGACTCTTTTGGGGTTCGTGCATGGTCGCGTTCGCCCAAACCCGCACTTGGCGCCGGCCCCGGCACCTAGAGTTGACCGGGCTGCTGCGCCTGGGCCGGTACACCATCCGCCACCCGCTCCACACCGGTGGCCAGCGGTTTGTTGATTAGTCCGCTACCTAGCGGCTCTTCTCCGATGGTCGCTGGGCGTGATCCGGCAGGCGCGATCCGGATCCACCCGGCCCCGTACCTCCGGGTGTCGATCCAGATAACCATTTGGACTACGGCGGTCGCCGGACACAAACGGGTTCCGCGGTTGGCAGCGCATCCCGGCGCAGACCGCAGGTCCCGCAACCGGCCATGTTTAAAAATGGGAGGGGTGAAATCTCGACAGCGCAGGGAGTGGGCTTTGGGGATCCCGATGGCCGCCGCAATTGCGCCTGCACCTGCCTAACACGAACCGGCCGCCCGGCGCCATCGCTCCAAAATCCGGTCACACCCTGGGCTGCCCGTCGCACGCCGGCTCGGCGCGACGGAGGTCATCTCCGGGGGGCGTCGCGCGTCGCACGATGCGCCGTCAGGCGCAGGCGCACCAGATAGATCAGGATCAGCAGATTAATCGCCAGTAACGTCCAGCGCAATAGATCGGGCTTGTGAACTATCCCATATATTTCTATCGGGATAAGGGCTACGATCTCCACTATGACTAGGTATTCGGCCCAGGCCTTTTCCATCAGCAGCCCGACTCCTTCAATCCCAAACAGCAGCGCGTAGAAAAAGGCGGCCCAGGCTAACAATCGCAGCTGGCTTTCGTGGATCAGGGCGACATGCCGGAGCACCCAACTTACATAAAGATTATCCGGATCCAGCCGGAGTTGGCGCACCCAAGCCAGCATAAGACTCGTTAAGTCTACCTTGCGGAACGCCAGGGCTAGAACCCCGCCTCCGAGCACCAGAGCCGCCTTCAGGAACTTAAACAGGGCAATCAGCAGTAAAATGCGGTTGCGCCGATGCGGCGACGCGGTGGGACGGGCGGGATACGAAGGGGCTGGCGGGAACACTTTTGGCACCCCGAAGCAGCGACCGGCGGGTGGAGACGATTACAGGCGGCTGACCAGCAATTCGCGAATAAAGATCATCTCCTTAGGCATTTCGCCGGCCAATTGAATGAATAGCTCCCCGGCGGTTAAGATTTCATTCTTGAATCCCTCGGGGTCGACGCGCAGCGCCGCTTCTAATTCCTGCTGGTTAACGTTCAAGTCCGCAAGATTCAGGTCCTCCAGCCGGGGCATCCACCCCAGCCGGGTTTCGCGGCCATAGGCCTGGCCGGAACAGCGTTTCAGAATCCATTCCAGGATGCGCAGATTTTCGCCGTAGCCAGGCCAGATAAACTCACCATGTTCGTTGCGCCGGAACCAATTCACGTGAAAAATGCCGGGGCAATCGTACATTTGTTTGCGCATGGCGAACCAGTGGTGGAAGTATTCGCTGATGTTGTACCCGATAAACGGGAGCATGGCCATGGGATCGCGGCGCACCACCCCGGTTTCGCCGGTCGCCGCGGCCGTGGTTTCACTGCTTAAGGTGGCGCCCGCGTAGACGCCATGCATCCAATTGAAGCTCTGGTAGACCAGGGGCACGCCCGTGGCCCGCCGGCCGCCGAAGATGATCGCCGTGATCGGCACGCCATTCGGATCTTCTGCCGCCGGGTCCAGCGCTGGATTATTGCGCATGGGCGCGGTGAAGCGGCTGTTGGGATGGGCGGCGGGACGGCCACAATGGGGCGTCCACGGCTGGCCGGTCCAATCCAGGCACGCGTCCGGGGGCGTATCGGTTTTGCCCTCCCACCAGACATCGCCATCCGGCAACAGCGCGACATTGGTATAAATGGTGTCATGGGCCATGGTCTGCATGGCGTTGGGGTTGGTTTTCCAGTTGGTGCCCGGCAGCACACCGAAATAGCCGGCCTCGGGGTTAATGGCCCGCAGCCGGTTCTCCTGTTTATCCACCCACAGCCAGGCGATATCGTCGCCGACGGTGGTGATCTGCCAGCCCGCCCGGCGGTAGCGTTCCGGCGGCACCAACATGGCGAAATTGGTCTTGCCGCAGGCGCTGGGGAAGGCGGCGGCCACATACGATTTTTCCCCGTTCCATTGCACGCCGCTGATAAGCATATGTTCCGCCATCCACCCTTCCTGGTAGCCCAGATAACTGGCCAGGCGCAGGGCCAG
>JAKCCC010000201.1:0-2609 GCA_021838985.1 Planctomycetota bacterium | reverse complement strand
TCTTGCCGAGCAGGGCGTTACCGCCGTAACCAGATCCGAAGCTCCAGACGGCATTGTCCAGGGGAAAGTGGCAGATATAGCGGCGTTCCGGATTGCAGTCGGCCACGCTGTGCAGGCAGCGCGTGAATGCGTTACCCTCGCCCAGCTGCTTAAACGCCGCCGTGCCCAATCGCGTCATAATTCCCATGCTGGCCGCCACATAAAGGCTGTCGGTGAGTTGAATTCCCACCCGGGCCAACGGTGAACCGGGCGGCCCCATGACAAAAGGCAGCACGTACAGGGTGCGCCCCGCCATGCAGCCGTAGAACAGTCCGCGCAATTTTTTGTACGCGGCCGCGGAGTCCATCCAGTGGTTGGTCGGACCGGCCAGTTCCTGCTGTGGTGAACAGATGAAGGTGCATGATTCGGTGCGCGCCACGTCATTCGGATGAGACCGGTGCAAATAACATCCCGGAAGTTTTTGCGGGTGGAGGCGAATAAACACGCCCGCCTGCACGCCTTGCGCCAAGAGTTCCTGACGCTCCGTTTCGCCGCCATCGCAGAGAACCACGTTGTGGGGCTGGCAGAGTTCGACACATTCCCGCAGCCAGGCGCGCGCGTGTGCGTTGGCGATCAGCGCCGTGGCGGCGCCATGGTCCTGCCGCAGGGCGGCTAGTGGTATCTCCTGCATCCGTTAAGCTCCGGGAAATTCCCTGGGGCCTGTGGCCATTGCCGATACCCCACCGCAAGCCGGCTGTGCCCAGGGCGACGCCACAATATACCAACGATTAGTTTTCCGCCAGGGTAACCAAAATCGGCTCTCGCCCCGGGCGGGGGAATTTTGCGGGACGCCGGGGGCGGTAGTGGAACCCTGCGCCTGAATCCCGAGGCCTCGGAATGGGGATTCCGACGGTCATCGGGCCAACGGTATGCCGTGTCCGGGAACTGGCGGCTGAGTGTCGTCGGGGATTCCGCTCGCCGAAAAATTGTCACCCGTCGCGCTGTGCGGCCGACTGCATTGCCTCGCACCTCTATTGACGGCCAATATCCTGCCGCTGCTGGAATGATGTAAACTGAGGCCGGTGGTTAACAGCAGACCGAATTACCTCAGACGTGGTTCGCTGTACCGCAGCCGGCTCAGGCGAATACCACGGTCTTGCTTCCATTCATCAGCACGCGGTCCTCCAGGTGATAGCGCAACCCGCGCGCCAGCACGGTCTTCTCAATATCGCGCCCGATCCGCATCAACTCCTCGATGGAGTGCGCATGATTCGTACGAAAGGCGTCCTGTTCAATAATCGGCCCATCATCCAACTGGGCCGTGACATAGTGACAGGTGGCGCCCACGAACTTCACCCCGCGCGCATACGCCTGATGATACGGCTTCGCTCCCACGAACGAAGGCAGGAAGCTGTGGTGAATATTCAGAATGCGGTAGGGGTATTTCGCGCATATCCGCGCCGGTAAAATCTGCATGAACCGCGCCAGGACGATCACGTCGGGTGCATGTTTTTCCAGCAGCACCGCGATTTTTCCCAGGCCCTCCTCCCGCTGGCCCGCTTCCATCGCCACATGCTCAAACCGCACCCGGTGAAACTCCACAAACTCCCGGCTGTCCTCGTGATTTGATATCACGGCCTTAAGCTCGAACGGCATCTCCCCGCTTCGCCACCGATACAGCAGATCGTCCAGGCAATGCGTCTGCTTACCCACCATGATCACCACCCGCTTCAGTACGCCGGTGTCGCTAAGGCGCCAATCCATCCCGAATTTTGCCGCGATCGCGCTAAAGCGCCGTCGGAATTCATCCATGCCGAAGGGTAGCGAGTCCGTCAGCACCTCCTGCCGCATGAAGAAACGCTGTGCTTCGGGGTCCGCGTGGTGATGCGCTTCGACAATCCACCCCTTGTGTTCCGCCAGAAATCCGCTGACCGCGGCCACAATTCCCACCCGGTCAGGGCAGGACAACGTCAATATGTAGCGCCGGCTTGGCATAGCGGCCCGGATCGATCAAAATAAGAAGCAGCGCAACCCCAGGCGTGAACCGGTGTTGATCACCCCGAACGGCGTCAAACTGGGCGATAGAGGACGCCGCACACGCACAGCGTAAACGCCGATAGTGAACCACTTTACGGCGGCTTGGGCGTAGAATCAAGCGCGGCGGGAGCACCGGTCGCCGGCTGCTCGCTGTACCGTCCCGCCCGGTTGCGGAACCGTCCCCGCAGCCGCCTGCCGATCAGATGCCCCTCCTCCACCCACGCCGCGTAAAACGCCTTCTTCCGTGGCACGGAAACCGTGGCGGTCGCCACGCCGCCGCGCATCCGCGTGCTGATCGTCACGCCGCGCTTCAGCCTGCCGGTCCGGCTGTGGATGCGGCTTCGGGCGTCCACCTGGATGGGCTTGACCGCGGCGCGCACCACGCGACGCAGCAGGGCGTCGTGAATTTTCCGCGGCAGCGCCTCCAGGGTCTCCCGCACCTTCACCGCGTTTTTCACTTCCATGCCAGCGATTCCGCAAAGAGGGTAGCCGCGCGTTGAGCTGAGCCGCCAGGGGCGGGCGGTTGGTGGGGGCCGGTCTTTCCGGGAGCAGATTCGCATTCGGCGGGGGCTTGACAGGCCGCCCGCTTTCTT